>NZ_JAYGIM010000012.1:0-244885 GCF_034930985.1 Arcicella lustrica | reverse complement strand
ATCCTCATCCTGTTGCTCGAAAGACGAAGAAACTAAAGTTGTATTAAAAGAAGATTCGCTCGATAAAGACATTGTGCTAAAGGTTAGCTAATACTGTCAAGCTTTTTTAGGATGAGACAGAAATTAAGCGTCCTGATTTAGAAATCTTGTAAGTCGAGACAATTAGACTTGTCATTTTTTTAAAAGTTGACAAGTCTTTTTTTGTTTTATCTTTTATTAGATGACAATTCCACCAAACAAGATGAATAATAAATAAGCTCACCGCTGAAGGCTCAAAGCTCATAGCTACAAATTTTCAAACAAGATTTAGTTTTTCAAGTTGATTGAATAGAATGGTTTTCGTACAAAATCATTAAATTGGCTTTTCTTCATATTTACAATGAATCAAAATCTTCCAAATACTTATCAATATATCATTGCTGGTGGCGGTATGGCGGGGCTTTCTTTGGCTTTTTATTTGAATAAAAGCTTATTGAAAAATCAGTCTATCTTAATTATCGACCGTGATGTAAAGCAGGCGAATGACCATACTTGGTGCTTCTGGGAACAGGGAAATAGTCCTTTTGAAGAAATTATTTATAGAAAATGGAAGGGACTTTGGTTTTATGGGCATCAAGATTTTGCTTCATTTCTGAACATTGAGGAGTATTCGTATAAAATGCTTCGTGGAGAAGATTTCTATCAATACCTTATTCCTCAGCTCAAAAAGAATCCTAATATTACTTTCTTGCAAGCCGACATTGAATACATTGAAAGTACTGCCGATGAAGCTAAAGTGATGACGAACCAAGGTGTTTTTAAAGCCAAAGCTTTTGTTTTTGATAGTATTACAGTATCAAAATTCAATCAGGCGAAGTATCATAATATGTTGCAACACTTTAAAGGCTGGGTAATTGAAACGTCTCAAGCAAGTTTTAATACTGAAGAACCTACTCTTTTTGATTTTAGAATTAAGCAACAAAATGAATGTCGATTTGTCTATGTGTTGCCTCATTCGGAGAAAAAGGCATTGATAGAATTTACTATTTTCTCAGATAATTTACTCGACGAAGCTTCGTACAATGATACTTTAAAACAATATATTCAAGAGATTTTAAAGATTAAAGACTATCAAATTACGGAAATAGAATCAGGCGTAATCCCGATGTCGGATGAACCACAGGTAATTTCACCTTCGCCTAAAGTTATCCGAATTGGTACGGCTGGGGGTTATGTAAAGGCTTCTACGGGTTATAGTTTTCAGCGTACACAAAGGTTTTTACAACAATTAGTGAAGGATTTGGAAGTGGCGAAAAGCAAAAACATTCCGCTTACTTTTAAAGGGAATTTCAGCACAAGTACTTGGAAAGCCCTTTTGGATAGTGTGCTCTTGAATGTGATGCTTCATAAAAGAATGTCAGCGGATGAAATATTCACAAAGCTATTTCAATACAATCGTCCTGCCGATGTATTGAAATTTTTAGATGAAGACACCAGCGTTTTGAAAGATATTAGTATCATGCAGAGTGTTCCTTCTTTTCCTTTTATTTTAGGACTAAAAGGAGTTATCCTTTCAAAACTCTATTAAAATATAGTAGTATTACTCCTAATATTTTATGTGAATAATCTTTTTTATAGTTAATATCCTTAAATATATACTTATTTAAAGATAATTTATCTATAAATAGCGCATTCAATAAGCCAAATTGTCAAATAAAAATATTAGTGATAAATTTGTACTTTGATTGATTCACAAAATATAAAATATTCATAATGGCATATCTTTTCACCTCTGAGTCGGTATCGGAAGGACACCCAGACAAAGTAGCAGACCAAATCTCAGACGCATTAATTGATAACTTCATGGCGTTTGATCCATCTTCAAAAGTAGCTTGCGAAACACTTGTAACCACTGGTTTGGTGGTATTGGCAGGTGAAGTAAAAACAAATACTTACCTTGATGTACAAACGATTGCTCGTGATGTAATTCGTAAAATCGGATATACTAAATCTGAATACATGTTTGAGGCAAATTCTTGTGGGATTATTTCTGCTATCCACGACCAATCTGCTGATATTAACCAAGGTGTTGACAGAGTAACGGCTGATGATTTCGAATCGAAAGCGAATGCGCAAGGTGCTGGTGACCAAGGGATGATGTTTGGTTATGCCACCAAAGAAACTGACAACTATATGCCTTTGGCTTTAGATTTGGCTCACCAAATCTTGAAGGAAATGTCTGCGATTCGTAACAGCGAACCAGAATTGATTAATTACCTTCGTCCGGATGCAAAATCACAAGTAACTATTGAATACTCTGACGATAACGTTCCTCAAAGAATTGATACGATTGTTGTTTCAACACAGCATGATGAATTCTCTGATGATGAAACAATGTTAGCGAAAATCAAAGCTGATGTTATCAATATCGTAATTCCAAGAGTAAAAGATAAATGTAAGCCAGAACTACAAGGTTTATTCGACGGGGAAATTACTTACCACATCAACCCAACTGGTAAATTTGTAATCGGTGGACCACACGGAGATACAGGTTTGACAGGTCGTAAGATTATCGTTGATACTTATGGCGGAAAAGGTGCTCATGGTGGTGGTGCATTCTCTGGAAAAGACCCTTCAAAAGTTGACCGTTCAGCAGCTTATGCTACTCGTCACGTAGCGAAAAACTTGGTGGCTGCTGGTTTAGCTGACGAAGTTTTAGTACAAGTTTCGTATGCAATTGGTGTTGCTCAACCTTGCGGACTTTTCATCAATACTTATGGCACTAGCAAAGTTGGTTTAACTGACGGAGAGATTGCTCGCAAAGTAGAAGAAATCTTCGATATGCGTCCTTATGCAATTGAACAACGTTTGAAATTACGTAACCCAATTTATTCAGAAACAGCCGCTTACGGACACATGGGACGTACGAATGAGATTGTAACAAAATCATTCAAAGGACCAGATGGTGTCGTTTTTGAAAAAGAAGTAGAGCTTTTCACTTGGGAGAAATTAGATTATGTGGATGCTGTAAAAGCTAAATTTGGTTTAGCATAATTACAAAAAGCATTTAAGTATAAATAAAAAAAATAAGGCGTCAATCGGCGCCTTATTTTTTTTACTATTAACCATTTTATAATATTATCTAATTTATATCTCAAGCCTAAAAAAATCAATTTATACTCTATCCGAAGGCAAATAAAAAAGGGAACTCCAAGTGAAGTTCCCTTTCAAAGCAATTTGCAATAAAATATTAACTTTCCATAGCCATCGACATCAGTACATTTCTAGTCGGATTAGCTTTTTCTTGTATTCGTTCTTTAAATCTTTTAAGTTGGATTTTTAAAGCTTCAATGGCAATATCCATTGCTTCTTCAAATGTTTTACCCTGTTCTTTTACGAAAAGCGTTCCTCCGGGTAAATTAATTTTAACTTCCAACATTTTACTTCTGACCTTTTTCGTATCTCCTTTATCTACTTTGAGAAATACTTCACCACCAGTAATTCGGTCATAAAACGTATCCAGCTTGTTTAATTTTGACTGGATAAACTCCAATAGCTTGATATCAGCATCGAAGTGAATTGAATGCACTTGTAATTTCATACGCACTCGGTGTTTAAGTTAAACAAATTTTAAAAGAAAGCTCTCAGATAAAGCTTTTGCTCAATGGAGCAGTTCTCTGTTTTACCTTATTGTTTCTAATTCTTTTTTACTTACTCTAACAATTTTCCGCTTATTGCAATCAAACAAAAAAAAATAATTCAACAAAAAAACAATGAATAAGAAACATTAAAGTCTAAACAAAGAACTCTCCGTTTTAGTCAAATAAACCCTCTCATTAAAACAGGGTCTATAACTTTTCTGAGCTTTTTCTTATAATGAATTTAGAGATTATATTTTGATTATCCAAATGTTAAATCTACATTCTTTGAATAATCAAAGTTATTGAATCCTGCTATATAGTGACGATGAAAACTTATTAGAAAAGTGCAAAAAAGAAGTTTTTTATGGGTAAAACTGCTTATAAAATCTATAAAAATTCATCTAAATTGGGCTTCTGCCACTCCACTCTTAGTACTTTAGATTGCACATTAATTTTCTCAAAAAAACGTTGCCAATACAATTGCTGATTCGATAAACTATCCGTTGGAGACTTCACTTCTACAAAGCAATATTCACCATCAGACCACATCATCAGGTCTGGGAAACCTCTTACATTTTCTCTTAAATTTCTTGCCATTTCTAGCATAATCAAGCTTATTTGTTCAGGAGAAATTTTTTCTAAAAGGGTAAGAATCAATGGAAAAAGTCCGCCATACCAATCCACCAAAGGATTGGTTATTCCGTACTTTTCAAAGAAAATATTATGAATATAAATCGTAGTTGCATCAATATCTTCCAACATTAACAGACGTTCTTCCATCCTTTCCTTACGCTTTTCAAAGAAAGTAGGTTTGAATAAATCAGAAGGCGAACGCTGTAAAGGATGGTGAATAGCTAAAGTATCTGTATCAAAAATAATATCCCAAAAAAGTAAGCCGAATAAGCTTCTCCAAAGATGATTTTCGGTAAAAGTTGCCTTCTTTCCATGTTGTTCGTAATAATCAATCACGCCCATTTCAACTTGTCGCTTCCAAATCAAATCAATTGTAATGGATTCTGAACCATGTAAATGTTGTGTAATGGCTTTCTTCGATTTCTTTTTTTGAAGAGCAGCTTCCAATCTGTTTAGGTAATCTTCTGCAAAAAAATGTTCGTCGGCATTTTGTGGTTCTGCCAAAATCAATTCACAAAGTGCTTTGGCTTCTTCTTTGTTTTTGAGTTTATCTAAAATTCGTACTTGTCTTTCTCTTGAAGGCGACTGCTCCGTTAAACGAAATACAATCAATGCTTCGTCCAGCGCTTTGAGTTTTTCTAGATAAGCACCAACCTTTAAGGTGAAGCGTTCAAAGGTTGGAATGGCGATTTCCGTAAGTTCTTTACGATGCGTTTCCGTCCAATCCATAAACCAATTAAAGATTTCTAGGTATTCAATTTTAGCTTCTTGCATCAAATAGAAATCTTCACGAGCCAAACTTACTTTTAGTTTATCTTCAACTTCTTGTCGAGTTTGAAAATACGCCACCATTTTATCTTCGTCGTATTTTTCATAAGATTGAAACCCTAAATCACGAGTTACAAATTCTGACATGTCGCCGTGACGAGTACCAAAAAAGAGAAATTTCAAAAGTTGTACTTCTTCTTCAAAACATACTTTTACGACCGAATGCTGAACAGCGTGAATGGCTGAAAAGTCTTTTTCATTGAGTAGAAAATGAATTTCTTCCCAGTTTCCAACTTCCAAAAGCCAATCTAGTACTTCTTCTTTTTTCAAGGAAGCTTTTCCTCTGGTTTCTAAATTGAGCATTTTTGCTAAAAAAATCAGCTCAGACTTATTGAAAATATCTAATACTTCATACGCTTGCGGAAGATGTTTGCTAGATAAAGGTTCTACAAAACCTTTGTTGATTAAGCTATTCAATACTTCTGGAATATCCTCAATTTCAGCATATTTCAATTTTTCAGTTCTAAAAAAAGAACCTGCACGATTGGCAAATCTGATGAATAGACATTTTTCGTCTTCCGTCAAAGCATCAAAGCCAGACAAGAATTGCTGTTCATTTTCGTTCAGAATATGTTGGTACTTTTTTTGAACGAAAGTCAGCAAGTATTGGAAATACTCCAAGTAATATTTAGGAGGCAATTCTATTTTTTCAGGAGCCATTCAATCATTTTTTTCGTAATTTACAAAGATAAACAATCCTATTTAGGTATGACAGACCAAAAAGTCCTTGAAATATTTCATGCAAAATCCATTATTTCTACCAAGGAAGTACAAAAGATTAATGACTTTGAAAAGTCAAAACCATTTTCGCTACATTATGAATTAAGGCTTTTACTTTATTTAGGTATTTTTCTTTTGAGTAGCGGTTTGGGAATCGTTATCTATCAAAATCTTGATTCAATTGGTCACACAGCGATTGTAGTTTTCATTAGTTTTTTAGTGGTATCATGCTTTGCTTTTTCATGTTGGAAAAAACAAAACTTTACTTGGGATGCGGTAGAACAAGTAAATCCTTTTGCTGATTTTGCTTTATTATTGGGTTGTCTGTGTTTCTTAACTTTGGAAGGCTACTTGCAATATCAATACAATTTATTTGGTAAAAAATATGGTTTGATTACTTTTATTCCCGCCATCTTTTTCTTCTTTTCTGCCTATTTTTTTGACCATCGTGGCGTACTTTCAATGGCAATAACGGCTTTTGCTTCTTGGATTGGAGTTTCTATTTCTCCATTAGCAGTATTTTCTAAAAACGATTTTACAGCTCCTTATTTTATTTTTACTTCAATCGCTCTCGGACTTTTATACATGGCAATAGGTTTTCTTTCTGAACACAAACTCTTGAAAAGGCATTTTTCATTTACATACCTTCTGTTTGGGAGCAATTTGGCTTTGGTAGCTGGTACAGCGGGTATTTTTAAAGAACACCTTCAATACGCCTACTTTTTTACTGTAATAGCCATTAGCATAGTATTGTTCCTATATGCTAAAATGAAACAATCCTATATTTTCTTGTTGACGGGAATCATTTTTGGCTACATCGCCATCACTAATATCATTTTTGACCTTATAACTGTCAATAGCTGGTTTGTTGCTTATTACTTTATCGCCTCTGGCTTTGGCATGATATTCCTGTTATTTAATCTCAAGAAAATTCTTAAAACCTCCAATTAAACATCTATGAAAGCATATCAACAACAATGGGTAGAGAATGCCTATCTTCAAGCCAAAGCCCAGAACTGGTTTGAAAAAGGATTGCTAACCGAACAACAAAATACTGACATCAAAAAGCAGTTTATCATTGATTACTATCAGCCCAACGTCTTTATCAAAATAGCCTTATTTTTGTTTACTTCCTTGTGCTGTACTTTTGCTTGTTCTTTGTTATTATTACTTTTTTCAGCTTCGTCTCTGGATAGTATCTTAAAAGGTGTTTCTACTTTATCTTTATTCTTTGCTGCTCTAAGTGTACTTCTATTAGAGTTTTTAATTAAAGAAAAAAAGGTTTTTCAGTCAGGTATCGACAACGCTTTAATCTATTTTTCGATTGGTTCTTGTTGTACTTTCTTATATTATCAGTTAGAACCTTTACATTTACCCGCTTGGCTTGAATTCTCTTTTATACTACCTTTCTTTATTGTAGCTTATATTCGCTATGCAGATGTTTTTGTAGCCTGTGTTATTTACTTTTTGTTGGTGATGATTTTAGTGGATTTTTCACTCACATTTTCTGTCGGAAAAACACTTTTGCCATTTATCATGCTATTTTTTTCTTTAGGTGCTTATTACTTTGTAGAAAAACTAAAACAAAGAGCAGATTATCTTTATTATGAAACGTCTTTAGATATTTTTAAAACACTGACTTTGGCTTCAGCTTATTTGAGCGTGAATTATTTTATCGTTCGTGAAGGCAATGCAATGATTAACAAAGTAATTACTTCGGTTGCTCCGCAAATTGGTTTAGCTCCTTTATTTTATCTTTTTACTATCTTAATTCCAATAGCTTACATTGCCTTTGGATTAAAAAAACGAGACAGAACATTTTTGGTATTGGGCTTACTGACTGCTGCTTTTTCATTCTTTACTTATCGATATTATTTCGGAATCATTCCTACAGAAATCGCTTTATTGATTTGCGGGACATTGTTGATTGGCGCAGCTTCATTTATTATCCATCAGCTAAAACAAGCTAAGTTTGGCTTTACTTATGCGCCTGATAATAATTATGAAGGGTTAAATTTAGACACCATTTTGTTATCTGAACTCGTAAATACGAAGCTACATTCGAACGATGAAAACCTAAAGTTTGGCGGAGGAAGTACTGGTGGAGGTGGCGCAGGTGGAGAATATTGACATAATAATATTAAATATAACCTTTCAATGATTCTCTAAGAAAAAATACTCAAATCATTTACTTTTTTCGTGAATGATAATGAAAAATGTATATTTGTTTCTTGAATTCATTTCTAAGTTAATAATCTTCTAATTGTATTCAAGAACAATTTACAAAAAGCTTATTCTCTTTGTAAAAGAATAAAATATTTTGAAATATCTATTATTATCAGAATATTATTTTGCCATAAACAAAAAATACATAATTTACTTTATCCATGAAAACTGTCAATTCTTACAATTTTGCTGGCAAACGTGCCCTAATCCGAGTAGATTTTAATGTGCCTTTAAACGAGCGTTTTGAAATTACTGATGATACTCGTATCAAGGCTACGATTCCTACAATCACTAAAATTTTGAATGATGGTGGTTCAGTAGTTTTAATGTCTCACTTGGGTCGTCCGAAAGATGGACCAACTGAAAAGTATTCATTAAAACACCTTGTGAATCCACTTTCAGTTGTATTTGGTCGTCCAGTAAAATTTGCAGATGACTGTATCGGTCAGTCAGCGACAGACTTGGCTTCTAGCTTACAAAGCGGAGAGATTTTATTATTAGAAAACCTTCGTTTTTATAAAGAAGAAGAAAAAGGAAATGTAGAATTCGCTGAAAAGCTTTCTAAGTTAGGTGATGTTTGGGTAAATGATGCTTTCGGAACAGCTCACCGTGCTCATGCTTCAACAGCGGTGATTGGTCAGTTTTTTGAAGACAGAATTTGTGGCTATGTAATGCAAGCTGAGATTGAAAATGCACAAAGAGTATTAGAAAACTCTGAACGCCCATTTACAGCAATCATGGGAGGTTCTAAAGTTTCTGATAAAATCTTAATCATCGAACGTCTTTTAGATAAAGTAGATAATTTGATTATTGGTGGTGGTATGACTTACACTTTTGTTTTGGCAGAAGGTGGAAAAATTGGTAAGTCAATCTCTGAACCAGATAAAGTAGAATTAGCAAAAACTATTTTAGCAAAAGCAGCTGAAAAAGGAGTAAATGTATATATGCCAGTTGATAATTTATGTGCTGATAAGTTCTCAAATGATGCTAACACATTAATTGCTGCAAAAGGCGAAATTCCTGATGGTTGGGAAGGTTTAGACATTGGTCCAGAATCAGCTGAAATTTTCAAGAAAGTTGTTGAAGCTTCTAAAACGGTATTATGGAATGGTCCGATGGGTGTTTTTGAATTCCCTAACTTCGCAAAAGGAACAAATGCCATTGCAGACTCAGTGGTAAAAGCAACTGAAGAAAACGGAGCTTTCTCATTAATCGGCGGTGGTGATTCTGCTTCAGCAGTAAACAATGCTGGTTATGGAGATAAAGTTTCTTATGTATCAACAGGCGGTGGAGCTTTATTAGAATACATGGAAGGCAAAGTATTACCAGGTGTTGCCGCATTGCAATAAATAAAAAAGCATTTGCATTATTTGAAGGCGATACAAAATTGTATCGCCTTTTTGTATTTATCTTTGAGATAATTAAAATAAAACAAACGTGGAATTTCAGTCATTACCCATCAACACAAGTGCTCAATATCTTTTGAATGATAGCCGTCAGCTTTCATCGCCACAACGTTCTATTTTCTTTGCCATCAAAGGGCTACATCATGATGGTCATCTTTTTTTAGATGATTTATACCGAAAAGGAGTTCGTGAATTTGTAGTCGAAACGAATGCGCTTAGTCCAGCAATTCTTCGTGAATTAAAAAGATTCAAAGATGCAAAAATCTGGCAAGTTGATAATAGCATTACTGCTATGCAAGAAGTAGCGCAAAGACATCGTGAACATTTTAATTTACCTATTATCAGTATCACTGGAAGTAATGGCAAAACCATTGTAAAAGAGTGGCTTTCGCAATTGTTAGGAAATCGTTTCAAAGTTGTAAAAAGCCCTAAAAGCTATAATTCACAGATTGGAGTACCACTTTCTGTTTGGCAAATTAATGAAAGCCATAATCTTGGGATTTTCGAAGTTGGCGTTTCCAAACCCAATGAAATGGAAAATTTGGAAAAAGTCGTTCAGCCATCAATTGGAATTTTCACGAATATTGGCACTGCCCATAGCGAGTTTTTTACTAGCAATTCACAGAAAATAAAAGAGAAAATCAAACTATTCAAACATGTCAAAACACTTATTTATTGTGCTGATTATGTTGAAATAGATGAGATTGTGAAATCAGAGTTTATCATTGAAAATCCAAATTGTGAAATTATCAATTGGTCAAGAATGGCAAATACTGGTATTCGTGCTGATTGGGAAGTTGATGCAGAAAATACCAAAGTATTTTTGGATTTAACAGCCGTTACTAGCAACAATGCTGAAAAATTTACTACATCTTTCGATATTCCATTTACAGACGAAGCATCTATTGAAAATGCCATTCATTGTATGCTTACACTTTGGCATTTAGGATACAGTACTTCTGAAATTCAGGCAAGATTACAAATACTTCGTCCTGTTTCGATGAGGCTTGAAATGAAACAAGGCATTAATTCAAATTATTTGATTGATGATACTTATAATAATGATTTGGCGGGTTTGACGATTGCCCTCAATTTCCTTAGTCAACAAAAGCAAAGACAACAAAAAGTACTTATTTTAAGTGATTTGCTAGAAACAGGGATTCCTGAAAAAGAGCTTTATAAACAAATTGCACATTTAGTTAAAGAAAGACATTTAGAGTATTTCATCGGCATTGGCGATGTGATTTCTCGCAATAAAAGCCATTTTCTTGTAAGCTCTGCTAAAACAGCAATTAACATTCTGTTTTACAAAAACACACAAGATTTTTTGGATAGTCAAATCATAAAATCATTACACAATTGTACGATTCTGATTAAAGGAGCAAGGAAATATGGTTTTGAACAAATCGTGAATCGACTTGTCCAAAAAACTCATGGTACCATTCTTGAAATTAATTTAGATGCCATTACCAACAATTTGAATTACTATCGTGATAAAATTGGGCAACAAATTAAAATGATGGTAATGGTAAAAGCTTTTGCCTATGGTGCTGGTAGCACAGAGGTGGCAAATTTGCTTCAATTTCATGGCGTTGACTACTTGGCTGTTGCCTACACTGATGAAGGTGTGGCACTCAGACAAAACGGTGTTTACTTGCCCATTATGGTGATGAACCCCTCTCCAAATGATTTTGAACAATTAGTAGCTTATTCTTTAGAACCTGAAATTTATAGTCTTAGAATTCTGCAAGAATTTTCAGACTATATTGACAGTAGAAATTTAAGTTCGAAAATTCATTTGAAAATTGACACAGGAATGCACCGCTTGGGTTTTGAAAAAGAAGCACTTCCTGACTTGCTTTTGTGTTTGCAATCGAATCCGAATTTGTGGGTTTCAACAATTTTCAGCCATTTAGCGGCGGCTGACGAGGAGGCTTTTGATGATTTCACCTTAAAGCAAGTCAATACTTTTACTGAAATGGCAAATGAAATTTCGGAAGCTCTTGGCTATATTCCTTCTCGTCATTTAGCTAATTCGGCGGGGATTGCTCGTTTCCCAGAGGCACGATTAGATATGGTTCGTCTTGGGATTGGTCTTTACGGGGTAGCCGCAAAAGCTGAGGACCAAGTAAATTTGCAAACTGTTGGAACTTTGAAAACCGTTATCTCGCAGATTAAACACATCAAAGCAGATGAAACAGTAGGCTACGGTAGAAAGGGTGAATTAAAAAGAGATACTAAAATTGCAACCATTGCGATTGGTTATGCTGATGGTTTTGATAGAAGATATGGCAGAGGTGTTGGTGAAGTATTAATCAATGGTCATCAATGTAAGGTTGTTGGCAATGTTTGTATGGATATGACCATGATTGATATTACTGATGTACCTCATGTTCAAGAAGGCGACGAAGTAATTATTTTCAATAAAGAATTAACCATCATCGACTTAGCTAATAAAATTGGCACTATTCCTTATGAGGTATTGACGAGCGTAAGCGAAAGGGTAAAACGAATTTTTTATCAGCTATAAATAAAAAAGTGCAAGAAATAATCCTTGCACTTTTAACTTCAACCTTTCAAAACATAATTACAATCAAAAACAATTTGAGTAAAAATGCTTCTGATTCATTATTCAGGTTTGATTGATATAAAAATTGATTGTTATAAAAATGGTTAATGTTTTTTTAAAGAAATGGTTAATGCTTGTGATACAAATTTATGCAAACTTTTATTATAAAAGCAAAAATTATTGCAAATATTTGCAATAATTTTCAAGGAATTTAATTTTTATACTTCAAATTGGGTATTATGTTAAAAGAAGAACGCCAACAAATAATTTTAGATAAACTAAGTACTGATAAAAAAGTGACATTAGTAGATTTAGGGCAAATACTAAATGTGTCTTACGACAGCGTTCGGCGTGACATCATTGAGTTGGAAGATCGTGGACTTCTAAAAAAAGTTCATGGTGGAGCTATTGCTAATTCATACTTGTCAATCAAAGCAAGTAAAGGACTTGGAATCGTCAATACTGAATTTGTGACCATTGCTAAAAAGGCTATGAAATTGATTGAAAATCATAAAATCATCTTGATGGATGGAGGCACAACCAACTTCTATATCGCCGAGCAACTCCCTAAAAATATGGAACTTACCGTTGTAACCAATAATCCACATTTGGCTACAGCACTAGCTGAACATCCCAAAGTAGAAATCATTTTATTGGGAGGTTCCTTCTATAAACGTTACCAAATTACGATGGGAAGTAAAACTGTTCAAGACCTTGAACATATACATGCTGATGTCTATTTCATGGGAACAAACAGTATCAATCCAGAATTAGGTTTGGCTATTCGGCATTATGAAGAATCATTGCTGAAACAAAAGATGATGAGTATTTCTAGAAAAATTGTTACTTGTGTAATTGAAGAAAAAATTAATCGAGAAGAAAATTATAAAGTTTGCGATTTTACAAGATTAGACTATTTAATCACAAGTTTAGCCCCGAATGATAGCTTGTTGGCTGGTTTTAGAAATAAAAATGTAGAGATTCTTTGAAATTTATTGCAAAAGTTTGCAAACAAAAAGGGGATGAATTTTAAATTCATCCCCTTTTTGTTAATCACCCAAAAAATTAGAACATTAAAATTGCACTAGTACACAATAAAACGATTCCTAATATTAAGAAAACTGATGGATTTAACCCTGGGATACTTCTTTCACCCAAAGCAGAATCATAAGGATTCTCTGGATTATATCTTACTTGCATGGTTTGTCCAACTTGACTAAGCATTGACATCCCTTTGTCTGCTTCAATTTTAAATTGTCTTCCATTTACACTGAATGAAACAACAGGGAAGAAAATTGGGCTTTGTCCTAATTTATCACTGCGTTCATAACGTTTGCTTACTTCTACAACTTCACCGCTTGTCAACACTGAATGTTGCAACCAATCACGGCGTTTTTTACTTAAATAAATACCTAAAAATATTAATGCTCCAGCTACTACGATAAAACCAGCCATAACCAATGGTGGCACTCCCTCATACACGCCATGCGGGCCTGAGATAAGTAATATTGAATTAAATGCACTTTCCATATTCACAAAATTTAATGATTCTTTGACCGAACGAAGTATAAATTGTTATGCTTCAATACAAATTTCAGACAAAAGTCATTAAAAACCAAGCGGTTAGACTCCTGAGTGGTTTTACTCATAAGATAACGGAAAGGCTATTTTTTAAGGTTTTATATTTTTTTCATTTAAGCATTTATATTTTAAAAGCTATTTTTTCAAAATCTGTAATTTTTAAGTCGTAATTGCTCATTTTTAAAACTCACTTCTGCCAAAAAATTATTTTATTGAATTTTAAAGTTTTTTTATTGCACTTTTACTAGTACAAACTTCTATTTAAACCTAGATTTTATATTAAATAGGCTTTTTTGAAAGAAAATGACTCAATTTCACACTCGTTCAAGTATTTAAAAGCATTATTTTCTAAAAAATGGCTAAAAAATAAACCCATAAATAATAAAAAATATTTTTAGTTTTCAGAGCCAGTTTTTTCGTTTAAACCATAATAGCATCGTAATTACTAGAAATATCATTACTCCCCAAACAACATAGTATCCATATTGCCAATGTAGTTCTGGCATGTAATCGAAATTCATTCCATAGATTCCAGCCACAAAAGTAAGAGGCATAAAAATCACCGAAATGACCGTCAATACTTTCATGACGTTGTTCATTTTATTACTTGCTTGTGAAAGATACAAATCCATCAGCGATGCTCCTAGGTCACGAAAAGAATCAATCGTTTCAACAACTTGCATCACGTGGTCGAGTACATCTCTTAAATAAAGACTAGTATTAGAAGTAATCAATGGAGCTTCTTCCCTAATCAAATTCGCCAACATTTCACGCAAAGGGAAAATTACCCTTCTCATTAAAGTAAGCTCACGTTTCATACTGTAAAGTTCGTTCAATGATTTTGGATTGGGATTTTTAATAATATCTTCTTCCAATCTTTCCATATTCTCTGAAAGCTTATCAAGTACTGAAAAGTAATTATCAACTACTAAGTCAATCAAAGAATAAAGTAAATAATCAGCGCCATTTTTTCGAGTTTTACCAGCCGAAGCTTTAATTCTTGTCAGAATAGGTTCAAAAATATCTTTTGAACGTTCTTCTTGAAACGAAATCACATAACCATCACCCATGACAAAACTTAAATGCTCAATTTCAACTTCACGTGTATAAGGATTGTATTCAATCATTTTAAGCGTCACAAAAAGTTGTTCTTCATTGTAATATTCAAACTTAGGTTTTTGTTGTGTATTCAGAATATCCTCCAACATTAATGGATGTAAGGTAAACATATCTCCAATCGTAGCAATGACGGCGGGTTCATGAATGCCATCAACATTCATCCAATAGGTTTTATTCTCTGTTAGTTCTACATTAAAAGTATCTAAAGTAGGGATTTTGGCTACTTCATATTCTTCAAAATTATAGCTAGTCCAAAGTATTTTGGTTACAAAATCAACTTCTTTTCCTACATAAGTGAGCGTACCGGGCGAAGTTCCTAAGTTTTTATTCTGAATAATATATCTTTTTGACATCAGCGTCGTTTTATTAGCATTGTGATAAAATAGTATTCAATTTAGAGAGTAGATTGGCAATTTTCAAATTCCAGCAGTAAATTGCTACATTAATTGACCACTCAATTAAGATTATAATCCTTTACAGCATCGTGATAATATTAAAGTACACAAAACATATCATTATATGTAGCTTAATTTCAGGTATCGTTTTATTGGCTTGCTCACATCAGCCAAAACAATTAGGCAAAAATACTTCAACAGACATTTCTATTCGAAATGATAGTATTACCAAATTATTTGACCCTAAACTTGCCGCCAAAAAGGCTAGTAAGCTTGATACTTTTTTCAAGAAACTTCATAAAGTTAATGGTTTTAATGGCGCCGTTTTGGTTTCGCAATATGGCAAAGTGATTTATAAAAATGCTTTTGGTTATGCAAGTTTCAGTAAAAAAGATTCTAATACGACTCAAACGCAATTTCAATTAGCCTCTGTTTCAAAGCAGTTTACTGCGGTTGCCATCATGCAATTACATGAAAAAGGTTTAATAAATTACGATGACCCCGTTTATAAATACATTCCCAATTTTCCTTACGACCCAAGTATTACCATCAAAAGTTTACTTTCGCATAGTTCTGGAATTCCAAACTACGTGTATTGCTTAGATAAAATCATTAATAAAAAAGTAGCGCTTACCAACAACCAAGTGGTTGATTTATTTGCTCGCCACAAGCCCGGCATTAATTATTATCCAAATAGTAGATTCAACTATAATAATTCAAACTATGCTTTGTTGGCTTATATTGTTGAAAAACTTTCGGGAATGAATTTCAGAGAATATGCCAAGCGAAATTTGTTTGCACCAGCTGGAATGTCGAAAAGCTTTGTTTACGACCCTGCGAAACCAGAATTAGTAAGTTCTGCGGCTGTTGGTTATACACCAAGACGAAGAGGTTTTTGGCAAGTACCTTTCGACCACCTCGATGGTGTGGTAGGTGATAAAGGAATTTATTCAACCGTTGAAGATTTATATAAATGGGACATGGCTTTGAACAGTGAGAAACTCGTAAAAATGAGTACCCTCAACGAAGCCTTTTTACCTGCACATTCTTTTAAAAACTTGTTGACTAAAAATTATGGTTTTGGTTGGAGACTTCAGTTATTGGACGATGGTACTTGGCTAACTTTCCATACAGGTTGGTGGCATGGTTTTAAAAACTATTATATGCACAATAATCGAGATAATTCCTCTATTATTATTTTACAGAATGTTTCAAATAGAGCCTTAGCAAGAGTAAAGGTGGCACAATCAATATTATATCCAGAAAAAGCATGGTATTTTATGAGTGGCGAAGGCTTACCGGGTGAATTAGAAATTGAATAATTTACTTCGTTTAATTTTGACAATAATTATTTAAAAACTCGTTTAATCATAAAAAAAAGCTAATTTTAGAGGGTAAAAAACCTTTTATGAAAATTTAAAAAAACATGAAAATCTCGAAACTACTACTCAATTTTTTTTGCTTGTTGATGTGTCTTTCCTTCACTGTGAAAGCCCAGTCGGAAGATGAAGCCATCAAAACTTGTGTGAATAATTACTTGGAAGGTGTTTTGAAAGGCGATGCGGCTCGCTTAAATCTTGCCTTTCATCCAACGGCATTGTTGAGAAGTGTCAATACAAGTAATGGTACTTTGCAAGATATTCCAGTTGCTAAATTCATTTCAACTACGCCAGCTGGTGGCATTCAAACAAAGGGCGGTTCAACAAAATTGATTTCCTATTCATACATAGGTATTTCTGCCTTAGCAACAGTTGAATTACGTTTTGGAGAATTCAAATATGTTGACTTACTAAGTATGTTAAAATTTGGTGAAGAATGGAAAATCGTAAGCAGAGTATTTAGTCGTACCGATTTAGACAGCCAAGTAAAAGGTACTGCGGCGGCTACTGCTACGGCTCCAACAGCTAGCAAACCTGTGGTAAAAAAATCATCCTCAGCAAATGTAAAACCTAAAGCAGATGATGGTTGGTAAGACCTAAAAAATATAATTCTCTAAAGCTCATGAAATTCATGAGCTTTTTTTGTGTAAAGCCAAAAGCTAAAACAAACTCACCCTTTGCGTAAAACCTAATAATTCCTAACTTTGCAAACTCAAAAAGAAAAGGTAGCAATCACAATTAAAAATAGAAATGGGAAGAGCATTTGAATTTCGTAAAGCAAGAAAATTTAAGCGATGGGGACAAATGGCAAAAACATTTACCAAAATCGGTAAAGATATTGTCATTGCAGTAAAATCGGGCGGACCAGACCCTCATTCAAATTCACGTTTACGGGCAATTATCCAGAATGCCAAGGCAGTGAATATGCCAAAAGACAATGTTGAGCGTGCTATCAAAAAAGCTTCATCTAAAGAACAAGAAGACTACAAAGAGATTGTTTATGAAGGATATGCTGCTCATGGCGTTGCGGTGTTAGTAGAGTGTACAACTGACAATACCAATCGCTCTATTGCTAATATCAGAAGTCATTTCACTAAATGTGGTGGAAGTGTTGGTACTACAGGTATGTTAGATTTCATTTTTGAACGCAAATCTGTTTTCAAAATTGCCAAAACTGCCGACATTGATGTGGAAGAATTAGAATTAGAATTGATTGATTACGGTGCAGATGAAATCTTCTTGGATTTAGAAACCAATCAAGTAAACATTTATGGAGAATTCACTGCATTTGGAGCTATCCAGAAATTTTTAGAAGAAAAAGGTTTTGAACTACAAGGAGCTGATTTCGAAAGAATTCCGAATGATACCAAAGAACTCACTGAAGAACAAATGGCTGATGTTGAAAAACTAATCGAGCGTTTGGAAGAAGATGATGATGTTCAGAACGTTTATCATAACATGAGATAGATTTTCTTAATCAATAAAAAGATGAGTCATATTGAACTTCCTCATCAAAAGCATTTTAAAGTTTTTGAACTTGTTCTCGTCCTTACTTTTCTTTCCTTGATGAAAGAAAAGTAACAAAAGAAAATCAAGAATTACTAAACTCGCTTCGCTCAAACAGTAGGAATTCGATGTTCATCAATCACAAAAAAGCGGTCTAAATTAGTTTTTTGACCGCTTTTTTGTGATTTTAAAATTCGGAATGATTTATATTTTCCTTCACAATCATCATTCATTCAGTAATAAAATTGAAATGCGATATTTTATAGAGTGTTCATATAAAGGCACAAATTATTGCGGTTGGCAAGCACAAGAAAATGCACGTACTATTCAGGGCGAAATAGAAAAAGTACTTTCTATTTTACTTAGGAAACCTGTTGAAATCGTAGGAAGTAGTAGAACAGACACGGGAGTTCATGCAAAACACCAAACAGCACATTTTGATTTGGAAGAAGCCATTCCTAATCCTGAAAATACGGTTTATCGCATGAACAAAATGTTACCTTTTGATATTTCTATTTTGAATATTTTCACTGTTGCCGACGATTACCATTCTCGTTTTGAGGCAACTTCAAGAAAGTATGAATATCATATTTCGAGAAAAAAAAATCCATTCCTAAAAGATTTATGCTATGAATTCACTCCTGTTCTGAATATAACAGCGATGAACGAAGCTTGTCAATACTTCTTCAAATACATTGATTTTGAAAGCTTTAGCAAACTACATTCACAAGTTTTCACTTTTAATTGTACTATTATGGAAGCAAGATGGGAAGAAAGAGAAAATGGCATATTGATTTTCCACATTAAGTCAAATAGATTTTTGAGAGGAATGGTAAGAGCAATCGTCGGAACGTTAATTGAAGTAGGCATGGGGAAAATTAGTGTAGAAGATTTTGAAAAGATTATTCAATCAAAAAATCGCCAGAAAGCAGGTGGTGCGGCTCCTCCACAAGGATTGTTTTTAATGGAGGTAAATTACTAACACTAACGATTTCCTGAAAATATCAAACCTATCTCTAAGATGAAACTTTGCGGTAAAAACATGCAAAAATCCATCTCCGAGATAGAATCATGAGGTAAAAAGACGCAAAAACCTATCTCCGAGATAGAATCATGAGGTAAAAAGACGCAAAAACCTATCTCTGAGATGGCAATGTCTATATCAATATTTTCTTCACTTCATTTAATTTCAACAAAGCCTCTATTGGAGACATGGCATTGATGTCGAGATGTTTTAACAGGCTTTCAATTTTCTCAAATTTCGGATTGCTTTCTCCACCGAAAATACTCATTTGAAAGTTTTGTTTTGGCATTTCACGAATCGTCTGACGATGTTGTTCTTTTGAACGGTTTTTCTCTAATTCTACCAAAATTTCACTGGCACGATACACTACTGTTTGTGGAATTCCTGCTAATTGTGCTACATGAATCCCGAAACTATGCTCTGAACCACCTTCTTTCAATTTACGCATAAAAATCACCTTACCATTGATTTCTTTTACTGAAACATTGAAATTTTTAATTCTTGGAAAATCGTTCGCCAATTCATTCAGTTCATGATAATGCGTTGCAAAAAGTGTTTTTGGACGATAATTTGAATGATTATGCAAATGTTCGGCAATTGCCCAAGCAATCGAAACGCCATCATAAGTACTTGTTCCACGCCCAATTTCATCCATCAGAACTAAACTTCTATCCGTAAGGTTGTTCAAAATACTTGCCGTTTCGGTCATTTCTACCATAAAAGTAGATTCTCCTTTCGAAAGGTTATCACTCGCTCCTACCCTTGTAAATACTTTATCGACAATCCCGATTTTGGCTTCGCTGGCTGGTACAAAACAACCGATTTGTGCCATTAAAACTATCAATGCAGTTTGTCGTAATAAAGCAGATTTACCCGCCATATTTGGACCTGTAATGATAATAATTTGCTGGGTAGCATCATCCAAATACAAATCATTTGGCACATAAACTTCGCCCAAAGGCAATTGTTGTTCAATTACTGGATGGCGACCATCTTTAATTTCAAGCTCTTTATTATCAGACACTTGTGGTTTAGCATAATTGTTTTTCTCCGCAATTTTAGCAAAGTTGGTCAATACATCCAGTACCGCAATAATCTTAGCATTTTGCTGTATTTGATGGACGTAATCGTTCGCTACATTTACCAATTCATTGAAAATTCTGAATTCAATTACTGCAATTTTATCTTCCGCACCGAGAATTGTTTCTTCATACTCCTTCAATTCTGGCGTGATATAGCGTTCTGCATTCACCAAAGTTTGTTTACGAATCCAGTCGTTGGGTACTTTATCTTTATGGGCATTGGTTACTTCTAAATAATAACCAAATACTTTATTGAAAGAAACTTTGAGCGATGTAATGCCCGTGCGTTCGATTTCACGGTTTTGTAATTGCAATAAAAAGTCTTTCCCTGTATGAGCAATACCTAAAAGCCTATCTAATTCATCATCAACGCCATGTTTAATCATACCGCCTTGGTTGGTCACAATTGGCAAAGATTCGTCACGCAATTCATTTTCAATTTTATCTAATAAAAACTGACAAGGATTCAATTGGTCGGCATACTTTTTCAGCATCGTCACATTGGTAGCTTTAGCAGAGGCTGATTTATCTTCTGAATGTACAGAATTCATCAACAATTCTCGGATAGGCTCAATGCGTGATAATGCTCTTTTTAAAGTAGCTAATTCACGTGGATTAATTCTACGAACGGCAACTTTTGAAATCAACCTTTCTAAATCGCCAATGGGTTTGAGTTGCTGTTCGATAGCTTCACGCAACTCAGTATTTTCTTTGAAAAACGAAACGGTTTCCAAACGTTCTTGAATCAAAGACTTTTCTTTCAAAGGCAAAACCAGCCATTTACGGAGTAATCTTGCCCCCATCGGTGTGGTAGTTTGATCAAGAATTTGAATCAAAGAAATACCACCTTCTTGTTGCGGAGCTACTAATTCCAGATTACGAATCGTGAATCTATCCAACCAGACATATTTCTCTTCTTCCAAGCGGTTGATTCTTGAAATATGACTTACTTCTTTATGCTCAGTTTCTGCCAAATAGTGCATAATTACACCCGCAGCGATGATTCCTTCCGCTAACGTTTCAATGCCAAAACCTTTTAAAGAATTGGTTTTGAAATGATTGGTGAGTAATGGATATGTAAAATCACGAGTAAAAGCCCAGTCGTCAATCCCGAAAGTATTGAATTTATCACCGAACAAAGCTGTAAATTCTTGTCGATTTTTCTTGCAAAAAAGTACTTCCGAAGGCGAAAAGCTTTGTAATAATTTTTCGATATAAGCCGCACTTCCTTGTGAACAAAGGAACTCTCCTGTTGAAATATCCAAGAAAGCAATGCCAATAATTTCTGTAGAAAAAGACGAAAAACTAATAGAAGCTAAATAATTATTTTGTTTGGTATCCAGTACATTATCGTTGAAAGAAACACCTGGAGTAACTAATTCTGTGACGCCTCTTTTTACAATTCCTTTGGCAGTAGCGGGGTCTTCGAGTTGGTCGCATATTGCTACACGTTCACCAGCACGCACCAATCTTGGCAAATAAGTATCCAAAGAATGATGCGGAAAACCCGCCAAGTGGTCGTCGGCAGTACCGTTATTTCTACGAGTGAGCGTAATTCCCAAAATCTTTGAAGCACGAACAGCATCTTCCCCAAAAGTCTCGTAAAAATCACCCACTCTAAACAACAACAAAGCACCCGGATAGCGAGCTTTTATTTGATTATATTGTTTGGCAAGGGGAGTTTCGTTAGGTTTTTTGGTGGCTTTTGAAGTATCGTTAGGATTTTGAGAAGGTCTTGCCATGTTGATTATTAAAAGTTTCAAATCATAAGTTCAATTTTTTTTGAACAATAATGCTTGAAATTTGAGTTTGCTATTAAAATTAAATGTTTCACAAAAATACACAGAGCGTTGCAAAGAATTTATTAATTGGGAAAAGATTTGGGAAAAAGCATTACTTCCTCAAAACCTGCATAAATACTTCATCTAATCGTGAAGCCATTCTTACTTTGATTTTATAATTATTCACATCCAAACCTTTTGCGTTGAATTTAGAAATCCAGATTTCTTTAAAGCCTAATTTCTCGGCTTCTGAAATACGATTTTCAATGCGATTTACGGCTCTGATTTCTCCGCCCAAACCTACTTCTGCCGCAAAACATATCGTACTCGGAATAGAAATATCTTCATAAGATGATACAATGGAAGCACAAACTGCCAAATCAATCGCTGGGTCTTCTACTTTTAAGCCACCTGCTATGTTCAAGAAAACATCCTGATTGCCCAATCTGAAACCTCCCCTTTTTTCCAAGACTGCCAACAACATATTCAAACGTTTGGCATCAAAACCCGTTGAACTTCTTTGTGGAGTACCGTAAGTAGCAATAGAAACCAAAGATTGTGTTTCAATCAACAAAGGACGATTTCCTTCCAACATCGCTCCAATGGTAATTCCTGAAAAATCTTCATCTCTTTGTGAAATCAAAATTTCGGAAGGATTTGATACTTCTCTCAAACCAGAATTTAACATTTCGTAAATACCTAATTCAGAAGTACTACCAAAACGATTTTTGGTAGTTCGTAGAATTCTATACGCCAAGTGACGGTCACCTTCAAATTGTAAAACTGTATCCACCATGTGTTCCAAAACCTTTGGACCAGCCAAAGAACCATCTTTAGTGATATGTCCAATAATAAAAACTGGCGTACCCGATTCTTTCGCAAATTTCATCAGTTCAGCAGCACATTCTTTTACTTGCGAAACACTTCCTGCACCCGCTTCTATGAAAGACGATTGTAGTGTTTGGATAGAATCAATGATTAAAATATCGGGTTCAAAATTCTCTACTTGTTTGAAAATATTTTGGGTTTGGGTTTCTGTCAGGATAAAACAATTATCACTTTTGTTTTCCAAACGTTCCGCTCGCATCTTGATTTGATGTTCAGATTCTTCCCCAGAAACATACAATACTCTGTGCGTATCCAACATCAAAGCAATTTGCAACATCAAAGTAGATTTCCCAATGCCTGGTTCTCCACCAATAAGCACCAACGAACCTAATACAATTCCTCCACCCAACACACGATTTAATTCAGCATCTTTCGTCAAGATTCTTGCTTGCTCCTGAAAATTAATTTCTTGAATCGCTCTTGGTTTTGCAGCAATTTTTAAGGAAGTACTTACTTTCCAAGAACCTTTTTGAGGTTCATCTTTCTGTACAACTTCTTCTACAAATGTATTCCATTCACCGCAAGAAGGACATCTTCCTAACCATTTAGGTGCCTGATTTCCACAGTTTTGACAGAAAAATGAAGTTTTAGTTTTTGCCATATTATGATTTAACAAGCTCATTATCAAATAATAACGAACTATACTTTATTTCTTTAAAATCCATGATTAGGATTATCTCTATAATTACTTGTTGATTATCAAGTTCAACCTTAAAATACTTACCGTTTACTAAATTATGCTAAAAAAAATGGGTAACAAAATACTTCAGGTCGGTGATATACTGTTATCTTGCTAACAAAATAAATTTTACTACTATGCACAAAAAAATCATTTTACTCGTTGCCCTGTTAATTTTTGTAAAAACCAGTAGCGTTTTTGCACAAATTTCATTCGGTATCAAAGGTGGTGTAAACTTCTCTCAATTAAAAACTGATTTCGAAAGTCAGTCAGTCGGAGCGAATTTAAAACAAAGCTTAGATACCAAAACTGGTTATGTTGGTGGTGTATATTTCCGCTTCGGAAAAACGTTTTTTTTACAGCCAGAATTGATTTTCTCGGCTAAAGGAGGAAGCTTGAATCTATTAAAAAGTGGTTCATCCACTGATTATGAAACGGTAAAAATTGATTACACAAGCCTTGATGTACCATTGTTGATTGGTTACAAATTTGGGCCTCTTCGTGTAAATGCTGGTCCTGTAGCATCTTTTAAAGTATCAAACAGTATCAGTGACGACTTGAAAAATTATTCTAGCAACATTGGTGATTCGTTCAAAAATGCTTCTTATGGCTATCAAGCTGGCGGTGGTATTGACCTTGGTTCATTGTCTGTTGATTTACGTTATGAAGGAAGTCTTTCAGATATTTCTTCAGTGGTTGATTTATCAAAAAGTGTTAACTATAGCCAAAAAGGAAACCTTTGGCAAATGACTCTAGGCTATAAGATTTTTTAAGATTCTCAAATCACAACTTTATGAGTGCTGATTCCCATGCAAAAGCGTTTGGGAATCAGCACTCATTTTTTGTTTAATATTGTTAGAAGACTTTTGTTGTTTGATTTTCAAATTCATTCTTCATTCAATCAAGTGCTTTGATTACTTTTGTGCTGACAACACTCATTTCATAGCTAAACACTTGGAAAATACAAAACCAACCCCTTCCTTCCTACTACGCCAAAAGTTCCCTTTTGAACCTACTAATGGGCAAATTGACTTGTTTCAGAAAATGGATAAGTTTATTCCTAATCAGGATGATTTTGGTCCACTTTGTTTTTTGTTAAAAGGTTATGCGGGTACTGGTAAAACTACGGTTTTGAGTACCATCATGAAAGTATTGCCTAAATTTGGCTACAAGGCTATATTACTTGCTCCTACTGGTAGAGCGGCGAAGGTGATGAGTAATTACTCTAAAACCAAAGCATTGACGATTCATAAGAAGATTTATCGACAAGTTGCCAACCAATATACTGGTAGTTTAGAGTTTCAATTACAGAATAATTACGCTACCAAAACAATTTTTATCATTGATGAAGCCTCAATGATTTCGGATGATGCAGAATTTGGCACACCTGGATTATTGACAGATTTAATGAAATTCATTTTCTCGCATCCTGAATTAGACTATAATTTCAATAAAGTAATTTTTGTAGGCGATACTGCTCAATTACCTCCTGTGGGCAAATTAATGTCGCCTGCTTTAGAAAAAGGTTATATGGAAAGTCAGTTTCATTTGGGAATAATGGAACAAGAATTAACAGAAGTAATGCGTCAAGATGCGGATTCTGGCATTTTGTTTAATGCGACGAATCTGAGAAATATTTTGAAAGACGAAAAACCTCAAATCAGTTTCAACACCAAAGGTTTTAAGGATTTCTTTAAAATGACTGGTGAAAAACTGGAAGATGGGCTAAACTATGCTTACCGAAAATTTGGCAGAGAAAATACCATCATTCTGACTCGTTCCAACAAAACGGCTGTTCAGTACAACCGATACATTCGTCAGCAAATATTTTCGATGGAAGATGAATTATCGGCTGGCGATTTGCTGATGATTGTCCGAAACAATTATCATTGGTTAGGCGAAGATTCTCCAGCGGGTTTTCTAGCAAATGGTGATTTCGTAGAAGTAATGAAAATCAGAGGTATCGAAGAGATGCACGGATTTAGGTTTGCGACACTTACGCTTCGTTTATTAGATTATGAAGAACATCCACATATCGAAGCCAAAGTAATGCTAAGTACGCTTTATACGAATACACCAGCGATGTCTAAAGATGAAAATAAAGCATTGTATGAATCCGTTTCAGCAGATTATGAGCATTTTGCCAGTAAGAAAATCAGGAATGAGGAAATCAGAAAAGACCCTTATTTGAATGCACTTCAAGTAAAATTTGCGTATGCACTTACTTGCCATAAATCACAAGGTGGACAATGGAATGCCGTTTTTGTAGAACAAGGTTATTTAACCGACGAAAATATCAATGAAGATTTTATCAGATGGCTTTACACGGCTGTCACCCGTGCAACCCATGAAGTATTTTTATTGAATTTCCATGCAGATTTTTTCGATTAAATTCATTTGTCTTCGCCTTCGTAAAAGTATTTTTTTAATACATAACGAATCGAATAATAGGAATTTATCATTGCCATGTGGATTTGCTTTCTATCCATCCACTCTAATTTTTCAATATCTTCCTCAAACTGAGGTTTCATTTTAGCGTCGTCAACTAATTCCATCGAATACCATTTTGTTTGTTTCAAAATGGCTTCGTTTTTATAAGTATAAGTATGGTATGTGGTACAGATTTTTTCTTCTAATCTAGCTTTTACGTTACATTCTTCTTCTACTTCACGCACGGCAGCTACTTTGAATGATTCCCCTTTATCAAGTTTACCTTTGGGCAAATCCCATTTTTTGAGGCGATACATCATCAACACTTTACCTTCTTCATTTCTCACTACTCCACCAGCGGCTC
Source organism: Arcicella lustrica (assembly GCF_034930985.1). NCBI lineage: Bacteria > Pseudomonadati > Bacteroidota > Cytophagia > Cytophagales > Flectobacillaceae > Arcicella > Arcicella lustrica. The sequence continues at coordinate 218,655 of NZ_JAYGIM010000012.1, read as the reverse complement.
TAACCACTTTGTATTGAGATTTGATTTGCGTTTCTGTTGCATCTTTATTTTCTGAAACTAACGTTATCGATTGTAAGTTAGGAAGCTCTTCATTTTTTAAGAGAGAGAATAATCTAGAAATTGTCGGAGAAAGTACATTGATAATCAAAACATGACCATGCAAACTATTGGCTTTAATGGCTTCTAACTGAGCATCTATCAAGTGATCAAATTCTGTTGAAGTAAGTGCTTGGGCTTTCTTTTTCCCTATGACCTTAATTGGTCTTTCGTTAATGAAAATTATCATTTTTAGTTGGATTGATCCTTAATGATTAGCTCGTAAATTAAAATCAAAATTTATATTTCATCGTAAAATTAAACTTTTGTTACGAAACATTACTGAGAGTTTTTAATTTTGCACACAGATTTAACAAAAACCCCAAAATGGCACAACGTACTCTTGCAGAAACAGTCGCTTCTATGTTACTTGAAGTTCAAGCTGTTCGACTTAGTCCAGACCAACCTTTCAAATGGGCATCAGGCTGGAATTCACCTATTTACTGTGATAATAGAATCACGCTTTCGTATCCTAAAGTGCGTACTGCTATCAAAAATGGGCTTGCATCAGCTGTGAAGGCGTATTGGAGTGATGTTGATATTATCGCTGGTGTAGCAACTGCTGGTATTCCACAAGGCGCATTAGTGGCTGATTGGTTAGAGCTTCCTTTCTGTTATGTTCGTCCTGAACCTAAAAAACATGGCATGGGAAACCAAATCGAAGGAAAAATTAAAGCTGGACAAAAAGTAGTTTTAATTGAAGATTTAGTTTCAACAGGTGGAAGTTCACTGAAAGCAGTTGATGCTTTGCGTGAAGCTGGCGCAAATGTTTTAGGAATGGTTTCTATTTTTACTTATGGTTTTGAGATTGCGGACAAAAATTTTGCAGAGAAAAACCTAAAAGTTTATACTTTAAGTAATTATGATACTTTGATTAAAGAAGCTGTTGCAAAAAACTATGTTTCTGAAAGTCAATTAATTACTTTACAAGAATGGAGACATAATCCTTCTGAATGGAAAGTATAATTCAGGTAAAAATTAGACAAAAACCAATCTAAACGAAAATTAGATTGGTTTTTTTATTCCCTAAAACTGACTTCCCAAAACCGATTACCGCACTGAAATCGCATACTTCTTTCCCGGTAAAGATTTTAATACTCCTTGAAATTCCAGATTCAATAACAGCGAAGATAATTTAGCGATATGAATTTGCGATTGCCAAGCAATTTCATCAATTTCCATCACCTGATTTTTATGAAGTAAAGCCATAATCTGACTTTCTTCTTCGGTGAAAGCACTTAAATCAAGCGTTTGTTTTGCAACTTGGTTTTTCTCGTGTCCAGCTAAATCCCAATTCAAAGTTTCTACTACATCCTGAATGCTGGTATAAATCTCAGCTTTTCTTTCTTTAATCAGTTTATTACAACCTTCTGAAAAAGATTTCCCTAATTGTCCTGGCACGGCAAAAACATCTCGATGATAGTTATTGGCATACTCTGCCGTAATCAACGCTCCACCTTTTGCAGCGGCTTCCACAACAATGGTAACATCTGCCATTCCAGCAATGATTCTATTTCTTTGAGGAAAAAATCTTGGGTCGGGCTGAGTTTCAAAGGTTTGTTCAGTGATAATTCCACCCGTTTCTTGCATTTGAATCGAAACGTTTTTATGCTGATAAGGATAAATCAAATCAATCCCACTTGCCATTACGCCCAATGTAGGAACAGCGTTTTTTAAACAAGCTTTATGAGCAATAATATCAATGCCATAAGCCAAACCACTTATCACCAAAGGGTTAAAAGGTTTTAAATCTTCAATGATTTCCTCAGTAACATTTTTACCGTATTCTGTAGATTGACGAGTGCCCACTATCGCTACCGTTTTAGTATTATTCAAATCGGCTTTGCCTTTATAATACAACAAAACAGGCGCATCATAAAGCTGTTTTAAACGATTAGGATAGTTTTTATCGGTATAAAACAACAATGCTACTTGCTGTTTTTCAGCTTCTTCAATAATTTTTGAAGCTTTATCAAGAACAGATTTATCTTGAAGATTTTGGGCTAATGTTTTCCCGATGTTGGGAATTTTAAGCAGTTTCGGAACAGGCGTTTTAAATACTTGTTCTGCTCCGCCACAATAACTGATAAGTTGACGAATAAGTACATCCCCAATTTTGGGAATTAATGTGAGCGCAATTTGATATTGCAGGTTTTCGGTAGAAGACATAAAAATAAGGTAGAATTGTAAGTGAAAAATATTTAAGCTTGAATAAAATTAGCTTTCGGGTGATTGAGTAACATCTTCTTTGTTTTCATCAATCGCATCACGAAGCTCTTGCATAAACTTTTTAATATCTGCTAATCTATCTATGATTGCTTGATTTTCTTGTTTTTTACGTTTTTTTGCTTCTAAAGCTCGCTTTGCTCCTTCAATCGTATAACCTTGTCCTTCTACCAAATCCACAATTTCTTCAAGGTGTTTAATGTCTTCCTGAGTATATTTCCTATCGCCAGAACGGTCACGCTTAGGATTGAGTGACGGAAATTGTTCTTCCCAAAAACGAAGTTTAGAAATGTTCATATCAAACATCTGAGCAACTTCTGAAATTGAATAATATCGTTTGGTTAGGCTAACACTTTCCATCAGGCAAAAAACAAAATAAGGATTTAAGAAACATAGCAAAGATAGATATTTTGTAGAATACTTGATATTTTAGTTTTGGATAGATTTATGAGAACCTTATTATTATTTCTTCTTCGTCAAATACTCTGGACCTAAAGTTTCTATCGTAAATTCATGTTTTGGATAAGTACGATAATAAGTATTGCTGATTTCTGTCGGATATTTTTTGAAAGAGACATATTTCAAAAAGTACTTCCTGATTTGGAAACTCATATTTAATATTTCACAAAACAACGTCGAAGGCTTTTTATAGCCAAAGGCTTCTCTTAATTTTTCAGTAATCAAAGCTGCAAAAACAGGTTTTACAGCAAATCTTAAAAAACTTGGAAACCAATTTGCTACAATTTTTATCGTGGCATCAGCAATCACTTTATTACTTTCTGCATAGCGAAAATGCTTTTGTTCATACTCCTCTGCAAAGTTTTTTAATGCTTCAAAATCCTCAGGAATATCAGTTAAATTCATTCTTTGCGCTACTTCTTTGAAAAAGATAAACAAGGCTAATTTTTCACCTTCACTCATTTTTCGCCAGCCATTTACTTCCATCCAATTAATTGGATAAAAAACGAATGTAGAAAGTACCAGTAAATAATCTTCATTCGCAATTCGATAATTCCCATGAATTTTATTCATTTGGTCAATCGCTCTTGTGCCTAATTCGCTATCATAACCAGCTTGCATAAATTGGGCAATCAAGATTCCAGTATCGTCATAACGCTTTTGTCCTCTTTTTACAAACTCGCCAGTTTTTTGTAAAAGTCCCGAAATACTTGGACTAGCATAAGTATGGAACAATGCCAATTCTAAAGACCGCACCATATCAAAAGGAAATTCATAAGCTGTCATCAAATATACTATTCGCTGATGGTCGGTGATGGGATTGAGCGAAGCGATTTCTTGTTGAATTTCAGGATTACGAAAAATAAAGGCTTTTTTGGCGTACTTTTTCATGGAGGAATGGTTTTGAGTGATAAAGTTTAAGTTCAAAAGTAAAAGGAAGAAAAGTAAAACGAGTTCTCAACTCGTAAAAATACATACAATTGTTTGGACGAGTTGGAAACTCTTTCAACGGAAGTATTAATTCATTACCATAAAAACTTCATTTTTTATGTATCCTCTCATTTTCTCTTGTTTTACTAACATTCTCCAAGACTATTCACTAATTTTGCGGTTAATTTAAAAAATGCTGTCGAGCGATTGTGTTTCGACTTTCCAAATTCCGATTTTATAATGACTTCCAAAGAAATACGTCAACAGTTTTTAGATTTCTTCAAATCAAAAGGTCACTTAATTGTTCCTTCAGCTCCACTTGTTGCTAAAAACGACCCAACCTTGATGTTCAATAACTCAGGGATGGCACAGTTCAAAGATTTTTTCTTAGGTAATGGCACGCCTCCTTCAAAACGTATTGCCGATACGCAAAAATGTTTGCGTGTGTCGGGTAAACACAACGACCTTGAAGACGTTGGTTTCGATACGTACCACCACACCATGTTTGAAATGTTGGGCAACTGGTCTTTTGGCGATTACTTCAAAAAAGAAGCCTTGGCATGGTCTTGGGAATTGCTTACAGAAGTATATAAATTACCCAAAGAAAGAATCTATGTTTCTGTTTTTCAGGGAGATGAAAAAGACGGCGTGCCTTTCGATAAAGAAGCTTGGGATATTTGGGCAGCTATGGTGGGCGAAGACCGTATTATTTTGGGAAACAAAAAAGATAATTTCTGGGAAATGGGTGATACTGGACCTTGTGGTCCATGTTCTGAAATCCACATCGACTTACGTGATGCGGAAGAAGTAGCCAAAAAATCTGGAAAAGAATTAGTCAACGCCGACCACCCACAAGTGGTTGAAATCTGGAACAACGTATTCATGCAGTTTGAACGCATGGCAGATGGTTCTTTGGTTTCATTGCCTGCCAAACACGTAGATACTGGTATGGGTTTTGAACGTTTGTGTATGGCGATTCAAGGCAAACAATCGAATTATGATACTGACGTTTTCTCTAATACCATCAATTTTGTAGCTGCAAAAGCGGGTAAAAAGTATGGTGAAGGCAAATGGGAAGATATTGCACTTCGTGTAATTGCTGACCATATTCGTGCGATTGCTTTTGCAATTGCCGACGGACAGTTACCTTCAAACAACAAAGCGGGTTATGTAATTCGTAGAATTTTGCGTCGTGCAGTGCGTTATGGATATACTTATTTAGGTTTCCGTGAGCCGTTTATGCACAGCATTATTCCATTGTTGGCTGAACAATTTGATGGCGTTTTTCCTGAATTAGTCGCTCAACAAGAATTTGTGGAAAGAGTAATATTGGAAGAAGAAAATTCTTTCTTGCGTACTTTGGAAACAGGTTTGACAAGATTGGATAAAATCATTGCTGAAACTGAGAAAAACGGAAGAATTGCAGGAGAAATCGTTTTTGAATTGAATGATACTTTCGGTTTTCCTTCTGATTTAACAGCTTTGATTGCTCGTGAAAATGGGCTATCAATTGACGAAGAAGGTTATAAAATTGCACTTCAAGCGCAAAAAGACCGTTCACGTAAGGATTCATCTAAAGAAGCAACCGACTGGACAATTGTTTCTGATGAAGATTTCGACTTTGAATTTGTAGGTTACGACGAAACAGAAACGTCGGCAAGCCTTATCAAATACCGTAAAGTAAAAACCAAAGCAGGAAGCGAGTATCATATTGTATTAGATAAAACGCCTTTCTACGCAGAAATGGGTGGACAAGTTGGCGACTCTGGTGTATTAGTTTTAGGAGATTTATCTATTAAAATTTCGGATACTAAAAAGGAAAACGATTTGTTTATTCATATTTCCACGGATAAGAATTTCGAGAAATTTGTTGAACAATACGCTACCAACAAAACTTTAGTAGCCAAAATTGATACAGCACGCAGAAGTAAAATTACTTCAAACCATACCGCAACGCACTTGATGCTTTCGGCAATGCGTGAAGTATTGGGTTCGCATATTTCGCAAAAAGGTTCTTACCAAAACGAAGACCTTACTCGTTTCGACTTCTCGCACTTCTCGAAAGTTACAGACGAAGAATTAGGCAAAATCGAAGACATCGTTAATGCCAAAATCAGAGCAAATATTGCTTTAGACGAAAAACGTAATGTACCTATCCAAGAAGCCATTGCCGCAGGTGCAACAGCTACTTTTGGAGAAAAATATGGCGACTTTGTCCGTGTAATTACTTTCGACCCGAATTTCTCAGTAGAACTTTGCGGTGGTACACATTTGCCTTCGACAGGACAAATTGGTTTGTTTAAATTCGTAGCAGAAAGTTCTGTTTCGGCTGGCGTTCGTCGTGTAGAAGCTTACACAGGCGAAAATGCTTTGGCAATGTTTGAAGAACAATTGGCGATTGTGAATGAATTGAAAGGTTTGTTCAAAGGTCAAGCAGACGTAATAAAAGCAGTAAAAACTTTGTTGGAAGAAAAAGCCATTTTAAGCAAAAAAATTGAAGCTTTTGAATCTGAAAAATTACAAGCCATCAAAGAAACTTTATTAACGAAAGTACAAGCAGTTGGTGAAGTTAACGTAATTGCTGAAGTAGTTTCTGTGCCAAATGCTGATGCCTTGAAACAATTGGCGTATGAATTAAAAGCTAAAATTGATAATTTGTATTGCGTATTGGGTGCGGAAGTAGCTGGCAAACCGCAATTAGCAGTAATGATAGCTGATAATTTGGTAGCTGATAAAGGCTTAAATGCTGGACAAATAATCCGTGATATGGCTAAAGAAGTAAAAGGCGGCGGCGGTGGTCAGCCTTTCTTTGCAACGGCTGGTGGTTCTGATGTTTCAGGATTAGCGAAGGCGATTGAGAAAGGAAAAAGTGCGGTTTAGTTGCGAACTTTGAGCCTTGAGTTATGAGCTTTTTTATTTCTTAAAAAATAGTTATTAATAAGCTAAAAGACCTGTGAGGAAAAACCTCGCAGGTCTTTGTGTTAAATGAATTACAAAAAACAAATATTATCTCAAGCATCGAAAGAAGCCATTCAGTTAATGAATGATTTAGGGAAAGACCGCAAACCTTTCCTTTTCATCATTGACTATGAGATGAAAAAGCCGATAGTTTTGCCACTTGAGGAAGTTGAAAAAGAGGATATTTTATACAAAGTTGGCAACAAAAGTAATTTCAATCCAGAAAAAGAATTACTTGAAAAACCTTTCTATTTAGAAAAATATCCGATTAGTTTTCAAGAATACCAACAGTCGTTCGACATCGTAAAACGCCATTTAATTCGTGGAAATAGTTTTTTGGTAAACCTTACCAAGCCCACTCCTATTAAAGTAAATTTGAGTTTAAAAGAGATTTTTGAACGTAGTTCGGCTCAATATCAATTGTACTTCAAAAATCAATTTGTACTTTTTTCTCCTGAAATTTTTGTTAAAATCAAGGACGGAATCATTTCTTCACATCCTATGAAAGGTACAATTTCGGCAACAATTTCCAATGCTGAATCGGAGATTTTGAATAATAAAAAAGAACTTGCAGAACACGCTACTATCGTCGATTTAATCAGAAATGACATCAGCATGGTGGCAGAAAAAGTTTGGGTTGAACGTTTTAGATATATTAGTAAAGTACAAACTTCAGAAGGCGATTTATTACAAGTAAGTTCTGAAATTTGCGGGAAATTGCCTGAGAATTTCAATAAGCAAATCGGCACTTTATTGTTCAAATTATTGCCAGCAGGTTCTATTTGTGGTGCGCCTAAAGCTCAGACCTTAGCCATTATTGAAGAAGCTGAAAACTATAAACGAGGGTATTATACAGGCGTTTTTGGTATTTTTGATGGTGAAAATTTAGACAGTTCAGTTATGATTCGTTTTATCGAAAAAACGGAAAACAATTCACTTATCTTTAAAAGTGGTGGTGGAATTACAGTTTTTTCAGACGAACAATCTGAGTATCAAGAAATGATTGATAAAGTATATCTTACTTCAAAATAAATCGAGTCGTATCTGTAAAACACATGACTTTTTAGTGGAAATTAGAGTAAGGTCAATAGTTAAAATCGCAGCGACAAACCACTCATAATTCATCACTCAAAACTCATAATTCACAAGCTTGTGTGGCAATCCGGAATTTATACTTTATTAGAAAAGCATCAAATTAGTTTTGAAATAAAAACTTTTGATTCTCCTTTTGAAATCATTTATTTACCTGATTATCAATTGCATTTACATTTTATTTCACTTGAAATTTTTCAAAATGCAACAATTCCTCTCAATTTCTTCAAAGATTTTTCTGAAAAAATTCAGTCTCAACAACAAAGAATTATTCATCTTTGGGAAGATGTTTATGCCCAAAATTCAGCTTTAGTGAATGCCAGAATTTTGGCTTTGTGTGGACATTCTAAACGGCTAAATGCCAGACATTGCTTTGTAGAAAGAATTGATAATCCGACGGCAGAAGTATTTTTGAATGAAAATCATTTGCAGGCTTCAGTGAAATCTAAATTCAAATATGGTTTATTTTTGAAAGCTCAGTACCTTGAAAAATTTATAGATTCGGCACTGATTCAAGAGAAAAATAAGCCTTTATTAATTGCTGTGGCTACTTTTAGTGCAGGACGAGCGATGAAATACGGCGAGCGTGCAGGTACTCGTTCTTATGAATTATTGCGTTTTGCAACATTAAAAAACCATCATGTAGTTGGTGGAATGGACAAGCTTTTAAAGGCTTTTTCTAATGAACATCAGCCCGACGATGTGATGTCTTATGCTGATAGAGATTGGTCTGACGGACGAAGTTATGAAACTTTGGGTTTTCAGAAAATAGAAAATACTTCTCCCCAAAATTTTATGGTCAACAAGCAGACCTTTGAAAGATTAAACATTAATCAATCTGAAGGTTTGAAAGAACAAAGTTTTATTCAGATATTTAATGCCGGAAGTATCAAATATATAAAGCTTCTTCATGATAAAGAAATGGCTAAAAATTAGCTCTTTTCAAAACCTAAGTATAAAATGATAGATAGAGTTCATGAGCAAGTGATGGCTCAATACGGTGAACAATTACGAGTAAGAGTATGCGGTATTTGTGTTCAAGACGATAAAATTTTAATGATAAAACATCAAGGCGTTGTTGAGAATGCAGCCTTTTGGTGTCCGCCAGGTGGTGGTTTACAATTTGGAGAGAATGCAGCAGAAGGTATAAAAAGAGAGTTTTTAGAAGAAACGCATACAGAAATCTCTATAGAAAACTTTATGTTTGTCAGTGAGTTTATTGATGCACCATTACATGCAATTGAATTGTTTTTCAGGGTAAATCTTGAAAAAGGGAATGTCAAAAAAGGCACTGACCCAGAATTGGAAGAGCAAATTATCCAAGAAGTAAAATGGATGAGCTTTGAGGAAATCAAAGCAAAACCAGTTCGTGAAGTACACAGAGTTTTCTCTTTTTGTAATTCTTTGGAAGAGCTTTTGAATACAAAAGGAATGATTTAGTGCGGTTGGGAAGACAATTTTCTTATTTGATGAATTTTAACAATTTAACCAATTAATTCATGAAAAAGCTATCCCTCGAATTCAAATGGGCAATTGTATTTGTTGCTATGTCTTTGATATGGATGTTACTCGAAAAGCTCGCTGGCTTGCACAGTACTCATATTGACAAACACGCTACTTATACAAATTTTATCGCCATTCCTGCCATCACCGTATATGTCTTTGCTTTGTTGGAAAAAAAGAACAAGTTTTATCATGGTTCTATGACTTATCTGCAAGGCTTTATTTCTGGTACAATTATCAGTGTAATCATTGCGATTTTGAGTCCATTAACCCAAATTATTACTACAGAAATTATCACGCCTGAGTTTTTTCCAAATGCCATTAACTATTCAGTAAGTGCTGGTTTGATGAGACAGGTGGAAGCAGAACAATACTTTAGTTTAGAGAATTATATCAAAGAAGGATTAATCGGTGCTTTATTTATGGGAATTATTACAACGGCTATTGTAGCAATTTTTACCAGAGGAAAGAAATGAAAGTTGATGAGTTTAGAGTTTATGAGTAAAGTGATGTCCTAGATTTCTCTTAAAAATTGGTTTTCGATATTTTAAACACTAAATCCACTCAGATTTGAGTGGATTTAGTGTTTTTTTTACTCTATTCGTTCACAACAAAGTCCCATCTGGCTTAATATCTCAACGATGTGGTTTGAAGGAAAGTTATGACCTTGAACCCTTAAAATATTGTCGCAATCTTCAAGGTCAAAGTTTATTTTAAGATGAGGATAAAAGCCCTTGAGTAAGTTTAATACTTCGTCCGATGTTTGCTTGTTGCTTACATTCGTTTTGAATATTTCTATTACTATTTCTGTCATCCTAGCCTATCAATTTTATTTATCTACTTGGTTTAACCAGGTTTTTATTACCTTCTTCAAAGCCATTTCTTTGTTATTTGCTTCCTCTAAAGTCATAAATTTAGCAATCTTTCTGGCATCTGTAAATTTTCCTTCCAAAAATCCTGATGTATCATTTATTGTTGCTCCCGTCGGGAAAACCAATAATACACAGTCATTTTTATAAAGATTGAACACAACAATATCCCTTTTATATTCTTTTGGATCAAAAGGTTTCATTGCTCCAGTATAATAGAAACTTGGTGAATTCCATTTGATTTGTTCTGCAATCTCTTCATCGGCAGAAAGTACAATTTTTCTTAATGCTTGAACAACATTCTTCAATGGATGATTCAACGCTTCAAAATATTCTGTCACTTGCTCTTCCTCAGAAAGTTTAGGTTTCTTTGCCATGATTGCTTAAAGTTCTATCAATGAATTCATTTTTTCACTGCTTTTTTAAGGTTTTCTTCTACTCTGAAAGCAACAACTCTTTTAATAAATTCAAGCGGTAAAGGTTTATCAAGGGGAAATTGCACCGCTCCTTTTGAAAACTTATAATGAACCATTTCTTCAGGAAATGCTGTAATGCCTGATGGAGCTGGGTAAAAACCAATATGATTTTTATATGCAGCAAAATGCACCAAGTTTCCTTTTAAATAAAAAGTGGGCATGGCATAACTTATTTTTTCTGTAGCTTCTGGAACAGCATTGCTTATCGTCTCACGGATTTGCCTTAAAAGTACTTGCGTTTCATCAGGAAAATCGGCAATGTATTCATCAATATTATTTACAACTTTCATTGCTAAGTATCAATAATTAAGATTGTGAGTTTTGTAATTTATGATAGCTAAAATATGACACCAATAAAACAGCCATCACTATAACAGGAACTAAAAGCATAGCATTAAATCCATCAACTGCCCATAAACTAATGGTTGCAAAAATAATATCAAATACAAAACCTGCATAAGCCCATTCTTTAAGTACTTTGGGAATCTGTGGAATAATCAAAGCTAGTGACCCTATTATTTTAAAGATGTTCAAAGCCATTCCGAAATATTGAGGATAACCTAAATGTCTTGTACCCTCTTTTGCCATCTCAGTGTGGCCAGTCAATGCTGGCATTACACCCATAAATAAGAAAATCAATGAAGTACTAATCCAGAAAGTAATTTTAGTCGTTTTCATGTTTATTAGTTTTAAGTTTATTTTTTTGGTAATGTAATAGCCATTGATTGCCAAATTTATCAGTTAAATCGCCAAATAAAGCTCCCCAAAAACTTAGCGCAATTGGATGTGTTTGCTTTCCTCCTTCTGAGAGTTTCTGATAACAATCTTCAATCTCAGTTTCGCTTTCGCAATGTAATAATAATGAAATGGTATTGCCTTTTATCAAACCTTCGTCGCCAAGCATATCGGTTCCCATAATGAGTAAGCCTTTTCTGCTTAAACTAGCATGAAGTACGCAGGCTTTCATTTGCTTGGGCATTTTATCGGCATCAGGATGTTCAGCGAGTGTTTGCATAGAAAGTTTTCCTCCTAAACATTGCTGATAAAAGTGCATAGCTTCACGACAATTTCCGTTAAAATTCAAATATGCACTGATAGTTGACATCTAAGATAAGTAAGAGTTTTGAATTATGAGCGATTCTTCGCTACGATTTAAAACATTGATATACTTCTGTTTATGCGTTCAATAATGTTTCGATATCAAGTTTTCGCATTTTCATGATTGCTTGCATAGCTCGTCCTCCTTTTTCGGGATTACTCATAAGTTTACCTATTATTGAAGGTACAACTTGCCATGATACTCCAAATTTATCTTTCAGCCAACCGCACATACTTTCGGCGCCGCCTTCTGTAAGTTTATACCAATAATGGTCTATTTCCGCTTGTGTTTCACAACTAATCATCAAAGAAACTCCTTCATTGAAAGTATATTCATGTACTCCAGGACCATCCATCGCAATTAAAGGTTGTTGACTCAACTGAAATTCTGAATACATTACTTTACCTGCATGGTCTCCACCATCTGGATACAGAATCAGTAAATCTGTTGTTGAATCACCAAAAATACTTGTATAATGCCTGATTGCCTCCTCGGCTTTACCAAATTGATTACTGGTGAATAACATCGATGGTCTTATTTTCTGCTCAGTTCCACCGTCGTTGGCGATACTGATTTGCCATGTTACGCCAAATTTATCTTGTAACCAGCCATATCTTTCACTCCAAGGATAAGTATCAATAGGCATTAATGCTTTTCCTCCATCAATCAATTTATCCCATATTTCGTTCACTTCGTCGTGGCTCCCACAAGTAACAAAAAATGAAATAGACGGATTAATCTTGAACATCGGTCCACCATTTAGTCCCATAAATTTTGTTCCATTCAATTCAAAAGTGACAACCATCGGGTTTTCTGATGTGATTTTGCTACTTTTAAAAACAGCACCATAAAATGTTGCAGCTTCTTTGGCTTGTCCGTCAAACCACAAGCATGAAGTAATAGCGTTTGTGTACATGATTATGAAATTGGATTAGTTTTGTTCTACGTACTTTTTAAAATTATCAAGAATTGCTTGCCAACCACCTCTTTGTAGTTCAAGAGAATTCTGTTGCTCTGGGTCAAAAGTTTCTGTTACTTTTACACCATTGGCTGTTTGTTCAAATTGTACGCTTACTTCTCTGCCATCTTCCAAAATATATTCTACAATCGCCAAGTCTTCTATCTTGGTATAAATCCATTCAAAATCAAAAGAAAAACTTCCATCTTTAGCAGCCATAACGGTTTTACTTTTTCCGCCTTCTCTGAAATCATTTTCAGCCGCAGGTGCATGCCAATCGTCTGAAGCAAAACACCAATGAATGATGTGCGCTGGGCCATTAAATTGCTCCCATACTTTTTCGAGCGGAGCATTTATTAAAACTTCTACGGTAATCTTGGTCTTTGTTACACTTTCCATAATGTTAGGTTTTTTTAATGAATTATTGATGATACAAATGTGCAAAAGCTTTTTCTAAATTAACGATGTAAAAACGACAAATGAAGGGTAATTTACGACAAAGTATTTTTCTATATTTGTACTATGAAAAAAGTGGCAATTCTAATTCCTGAGCATTCAACTATCCATGTGGTAGCTATTTCACGGTTTATGTTTGAAACTGTGAATCAGTTCCTTATCAATTCGGGTAAAGAAAAACTGTTTGATATTAAATTGGTCGGACAACAAAAGCAAATGCAAATCATTGATGGACCTTTTGTGGTTTCACCTGACTTACTTATCAATGAGGTTGACGATACAGATTTAATCATTATTCCACCAATGGCTGGCAATATGCAAGAAGGTATTTCGGCTAATAAAAGTACTATTGATTGGATTATCAGCCAACATCAAAAAGGTTCGGAAGTAGCTTCTCTTTGTGTTGGGGCATTTTTGTTGGCATCAACGGGTTTGGTGAATGGCAAAAAATGTTCGACTCATTGGGGATTTAATGATGAATTTAGAACGATGTTTCCAGAAGTGATTTTACAAGATGGAAAAATTGTAACGGATGAAGATGGGATTTATTCAAGTGGTGGAGCTAACTCTTGTTGGAATTTATTGCTATATCTTATCGAAAAATATGTTGACCGTGAAACGGCAATTCTTACTTCAAAGTATTTTGCCATTGATATTGACCGCACCAGTCAATCATCATTTGCGATGTTCAAAGGACAAAAAGAACATAAGGATGATGCCATCCGAAAAATTCAAGTATATATTGAAAGTAACATTGAAGAAAAATTTACCGTAGAAGATCTTGCTGAAAAAGTTGCTTTGGGCAGAAGAAGTTTTGAACGTCGATTCAAATTAGCGACTAATAATTCGGTATTAGAATACATTCAAAGAGTAAAAATTGAAGCTGCCAAACGAAGTATTGAAAGTAGTCGAAAAAATATTAACGAAGTAATGTTTGATGTTGGTTATACCGACACGAAGGCATTCAGAACTACTTTCAAAAAAATAACAGGACTTAGCCCAGTTGAATATAAAAATAAGTATAATAAAATTGCAACCGATTAAGGTTTGAAATAGTTAGAAAGGCACTCATCCTTTCTAACTATCCCTTTTGCTTTTATCGCTTTTCAATGCTCGTTGGCATAATTAACGATGTTTCGAATTACTTCATCTAACTCTTCTGTTGCTTGAAATAATAAATCTATATAATAGTCTTTTTCTTCACTACTTATCTCAGCATCTGTCTTTAACAAATGGCAAATTCCTAAAATATTAGCAACTGGTTTTCTTACTCCGTGCGACTGTTGCCAAGCAATTGCTTTAAGTCGATTCAATTGATCAAGAATTTGTTTTTCATGTTGTACTCTTTGAGTGACATCTTGAATAATCGTTAGCACATGGCGTTTATCGCCCAATTCAAAGCTATTTAAACTCACTTCAACAATGATTTCTGTACCGTCTTTTCTGATAGCAGGTGTAAATCTGTTTGCACCCATTTTATAAGGCACTGGGTTATTCAAATAGTTTTTTTGATAATGTACATGATTGTCATGATATCTATCTGGAATCAACATTTTGATATTTTTGTCCTTTAGCTCTTCAAAGGTATAGCCAAAAACACTTTCAGCTTCAGGATTCGACAAAACGATATTCATGTTTTCATCCACAATTAGCATTGATGTTGGGGCTGCTTCAACAATACTTCTAAATTTTGATTCACTTTCTTTTAATAAAATTTCCGCTTTCTTTTTATCGGTAATATTCAAAGCAAAAAGCGAAATACCAAGTAGTTCACCATTGCGTTTATAAACAGGAAACATTCGGGACTGAAACCAATATTTTTCATTATTGCCATCTACCATCATTACTTCTATTTCATAATTATTGCCTTTGATGGCATTGGCAAAAGAAGTAAAAAATGTTTCGGATTGTTCTTCGTAAATAAAGTCTCTGAAATCAGCGCCAATCTTGAGTTCTTTATTCGTATTGGTAAAAATCCTATCCCTAGCAGGTTTATTGAATTGTAAAATTTTGTAATCAACACTTAGGAGTAAAATAGATTCGGTATTATTTTCAATAATTGCTTGAAAAGTCTCCACCATGTTTTCTAATTCCAACTCCATTCTTTTCTGCTCATCTATATTTTTAGCCATCAAAGTAACACCTAAAAAAACACCTTCAGCATTATAAGTAGGATTCATCGTGAATTCTACCCATATTGAACCCAGTGCAGATTTGGTTTCGTTTTGAATAACGACTTTTCCTCCTTTAGATGCCTTTTCGAAATTAGTTAAATACAAATCCTTGTGGGCATCTAGCACATAATCTCTGTAGTCATGTCCAACCACAATTTCTTTGTTCAAATAAATCTGTAAAACTTTTTTAATTACTTTGTTAAAGGCTAATACTTTATGTTCGGGAGATATTAAAACAATACTTTCAGGAGAATTGTCCAATATCACTTTCAATGCCTCAGCTATATACAAAGATTGTTCATATCTATCCATAACTACATAATTAAGATCAAGACCAAAACCATTAATTAAAACTAATCCAAATGGCTATATACTCCAAATTAAATTGTAATTCTTTATTTTTTTGATTGTGAGAAAAATATTTTTGATAAAATTCCTTCACTCCTCCTGAGTATCATTTCAATACTCGAATGAATCAATTCGATACTCACGAGCATCATTTTAATACTCGAATGAATCAATTCGATACTCACGAGCATCATTTTAATGCTCGAATGAATCCATTTGATACTCACGAGCATCGTTTTAATGCTCGAATGAATCCATTTGATACTCACGAGCATCGTTTTAATACTCGAATGAATCAATTCGATACTCATGAGCATTATTTTAATACTCGAATGAATCAATTCGATACTCACGAGCATCGTTTTAATGCCCAAAAAAAAGATTCAAGGTTTAAACCTTGTCTCCAAAGCTCAAATCTTGAATCTCTAAATTTTCACAAGACAAATTTTATATCTTTCGTCTTACATCTTGCCTCTTGCTTCTTACTTCTTAAAGTCTTCAAATCCTTAAGTCCTCCATCTAATTACAATAATCACGAATAGCTGCATAAGCCGCTGTGAAACCTAGTTCACCAGCTTTACTTAAATCATTACAACCATCAGTATCACCCAAAGAATGACGAATAATTCCTCTTACATAATACGCTTCAGAATATTTCGGATTCAAAGTAATGGCATTATTACAATCTTGAATCGCACCTCTTTGGTCACCCATCTGAGATTTCACCATACCACGAGTAAAGTACGCTTCTGCATAAGTAGGATTTAATGCAATTGCCTTGTTATAGTCTTCAATAGCAGCTTTGGCATCACCAGACTTTGCTTTCGCCAAACCTCTGTTATAATATACTTCCGAACGCTGTGCAGTAATTTCAGACATTTTCAAACGTTCTTGCACATTGTTACGAAGCTCATCTAAAATCACTTTAGTAATCGCTCCAGTATAAACTACTTTCGTATTTTCTGTATTTCCGATAGCGATTGCTTTGTTATAATCTTCAATGGCACTCTTTGTATTACCTAATCTACTTTTTGCAAATCCACGACCATAATATGCACTTGCACTTTCAGGGTCTTGAGTAAGCGCTTGGTCGAAATCAGCTAAAGCACCTTGAAAATCTTCTAATTGACATTTACTAAAGCCTCTGTAATACAAAGATTCAGCATCTTCTGGCACCAATTCCAATGATTTACTATAATCGGCAATAGCACCTTTATAGTCGTTCATTTTCATTTTGCTATAAGCTCTTCCAGAATATGAACTAGCTCTTTTCGGGCTAATTTCAATGGCTCTGTTAAAGTCTTCCAAACTTCCTTTATAATCTTCTATTTTTTGTTTAATCGTTCCACGAGAAGAAAGCCCTTGAGCATTATCAGGCGTTAAATCAAGGGTTTTATTAAAATCCGAAAGCGCACCTTTGTAGTTTTCTAATTTAGCTTTACTGATTCCACGGATAAAATAAGCATTAGCATCAACAGGATTCAAATCAATGCTTCTATTATAATCTTGCAAAGCACCTTTGTGGTCATCTTGACGAGCTTTACTTTGCCCTCTACCACTATAAGCCTCCGCATATTTTGGGTTCAATTCAATTGCTTTATCAAAATCGTTGATAGCACCACGATTATCTTTCAAATTGGCTTTGGTCACACCACGGTCATAATAGGCAACAGCATCATCTGGTTTAAGGGCAATTGCTTGTGAAAAATAGCTTTGAGCCATCGCATGGTTACCAAGACGACTTTGTGTAACGCCCAAATCCATTAACTCTTGGAAAGTCTGACCCTGTGAATAACTAAAGTGGCTAATTAGCAAAAAAGCTAAGGATAAGAAAAGTAAACTCTTTTTCATAAGTAAAAACGATAAACAATTTATAATGGGTGATTTTAAGCCCACAATATTACAAATTTACTGTCAGTTTTTTTAGGCTTAATGCCTATTAGTTCAAATTTGTAATATCGAAAAATTAAATTGGGCTAAAAAGATGAAGCAAATATTAAATCAATTGTCCAATGCCAAAAGTGATGACGAATAAAAGAGTCGTTAATGCCATTACTTTCAAGAAAGGGTCGATTTGTGCAGGTGTTTTTCCTTTGGCTAAACCTTTACAAATTCTGATTAGCAAAGGAACTGTCACTACAAAAAGCCAGTTCAACCAAAGTAAATTAAAGTTCTGGTCGCCAGTACCAACATTCAGATGAAGGTCAGTGTTTTTATAACTTAAGTTGATATTAAATTCAGAGTGTTCTTTTAAGGTAATAATCGTTTCATAAATTACCGTACACAAAAAACCTATTCCTAATAAAAACCAATGATAAATTACAGCTTTATCTTTCCCTAAACGAACAGGAATAGAGTTTTTACCCGTTTTAGTATCTGATTCTATATCACGAATATTATTAATATTCAATACTCCAACGGCAAATAAACCGCATGAAGTAGCAGGCAATACATTCAGCCAAACAAACTCATGAGCAAACAAATAATAAGTACCCAATACACCAACCCAACCAAAGAAAATCAATACAGAAATATCGCCCAAACCCATGTAACCGTAAGGTCTTTTACCAACGGTATAAGTAATGGAAGCAATAATGGCAAGGATTCCTAAACCAAAGAAAGTAAGTATTGCCTGAGTTGAAGTATCTTTCAGTCCTTCATAAATCAACCAAGAACCTGTAATAAAAGACAAAACAGCCATGACAATCATCGCTCTAGTCATTTGCTCACGAGTAATTGCTCCTGTTTGAACGGCACGAGTGGCAACGGTTCTTTCAGCAGTATCTACACCGCTGACAGTATCGCCATAATCGTTAGCGAAATTAGAAAGTACTTGCAAGAAAATGGTTGTAAGAACGGCTAAAGTGAAGGTAGTCCAAGAGAAAGCATGCGCACCAGCGGCTAAGAAACTTCCCATGAAAATACTTGAAAGGGCAAGCGGTAAAGTACGTGGTCTGGCAGCAGAAATCCAGTGTTTCATAATGGTTATAAATAATTGTAAGAACCTCACCCCCAACCCCTCTCCTGTTGAGAGGGGAGCTTTTGAGCTAAAAAAGCCCCCTCTCAACAGGAGAGGGGGTTGGGGGTGAGGTTTTCTTTAAAATCTATTATAATTTGATGGCTTCTAAAAACTCAGGACTATCAGGTTTTACTTTTGAAGCAAAGAAATGTGTTAATTCTCCTTTTTCGTTGATAACGTATTTACAGAAATTCCAAGATGGTTCTTTGTCATTCCAACCGTTCAACGATTTAGTGGTTAACCATTGATACAAAGGACATTTACCTTCGCCTTTCACTACCACTTTTGAAAACATCGGGAAAGAAACACCATAATTTTTCTTGCAAAAAGTAGAGATTTCTTCATCAGAACCAGGTTCTTGTCCACCAAATTCATTTGCTGGGAAACCCAATACTACTACTTTATCTTTATTTGCTAGATAGAATTTTTCCCAATCTGCATATTGTGGCGTAAATCCACATTTAGAAGCAGTGTTCAAAATAATTACTTTTTTGCCTTTGTAAATCGACAAATCTACATTTTTGCCATCTAAAGATTTCACTTTGAAATCATAAAGACCTTGCTTTGCTGGAGCTTCCATCGTTTCTGGACGAACTGCAATATCATTTTGAGTAAAAGGTACTGCTAAAGCACCCATCAATGAGCCAATTTTCAATAGTTTGAGTAACATAATTGTGATGATGATTAAGATGAAAGTTAAAATAATTTTCTTTTTCATGAAATGGCAAATGCTACATTCTGCTTGGAACATTTATTCCTAATAACGCCATTGCCTTCTTAATTGTTTCTCCAACCACACTCGAAAATGCAATTCTAAATTGCTGAGCATCCAAATCGGTCTCATTAAAGATACTTACTTCGTTATAAAAACGGTTGTAAGCCTTCGCCAAGTCGTAAGCATATTGGGCAATTAAAGACGGAGAAAGCTCTCTACCAGCATCTGCTAATTTTTTCGGGTATTCGCTCAATAAATATATTACTTCTTGTTCAGATTCATGCAAGGTTTTGTAATTACTTGCTACACCAATAATTCCTTGTTCATGCGCTTTTCTTAAAATAGAACAAATACGAGCATGAGTATATTGAATAAATGGCCCTGTATTTCCTTGGAAATCGATTGATTCTTCTGGATTGAACAACATTCTTTTCTTAGGGTCAACTTTTAGTAAGAAGTATTTCAAAGCGCCCATTGCTAAAGTATGATACAGTTCTTCGGCTTCTTCTTTTGAGAAACCATCGATTTTGCCAAGCTCTAAAGTACGTTCACGAGCTGTATCCGTCATTTCTTGCATCAAATCGTCAGCATCCACCACTGTTCCTTCACGAGATTTCATTTTTCCCGAAGGTAAATCTACCATTCCATAACTTAAATGATAAGTACCGTCTGAGTATGGACGACCCAATTTTTTCAAAATCTTGAACAATACTTCAAAGTGATAATCTTGTTCATTTCCAACTACATACACCGATTTCGACATTTTAAAGTCATTATACTTTAAATCTGCCGTGCCTATATCTTGAGTGATATATACCGAAGTACCATCTTTACGCAATACCAATTTTTGGTCTAATCCTTCATCGGTTAAATCAATCCAAACCGAAGAATCTTCTTTTTGGAAGAAAACACCTGATTTTAAACCTTCTTCAACAGACTTTTTACCCAATAAATAAGTATTTGATTCACGATAGATTTTATCAAAACTTACGCCCATTTTTTGATAAGTTTGGTTGAAACCCGCAAAAACCCAATCGTTCATTTTGTTCCAAAGTGCCAAGGTTTCAGCATCGCCTTCTTCCCATTTCAATAGCATTTCTTGCGCTTCAATTAAAAGCGGTGCTTGTTTTTTAGCATCATCTTCCGATAAACCATTCGCTTTTAAAGCTTCAATTTCTACTTTATAATGTTTATCGAATTCTACGTAATATTTACCAACCAAATGGTCACCTTTCAATCCTGATGACTCAGGTGTTTCTCCATTTCCAAATTTTTGGTAAGCCAACATCGACTTACAAATATGAATTCCTCGGTCGTTTACTAAATTGGCTTTTACTACTTCATAACCATTGGCTGACAAAATTTGAGCAACCGAAAAGCCCAAGAAATTATTACGAAGGTGACCAAGGTGCAAAGGTTTGTTGGTATTTGGCGAAGAATATTCCACCATTACTGTTTCCTTTTTATCAGCTAATTGTCCAAACTTTTTATCTTTAAAAATTCCACCGAACATATCAAGCCAAGCAGCATCGGCAATAGAAATGTTTAAAAATCCTTGCACAACATTGAAAGCCTTCACCACACCCGAATTAGCCACCAAGTAATTCCCGATAGCGTTTCCCAATTCAACAGGAGATTTACGTAAAGTTTTTACATAAGGGAAAACCACAAAAGTGAAAGAACCTTCAAAATCTTTACGAGTGGGTTGAAGGGCAATATTCGATTCTTCTACGTCAAATTCAGCTTTCAAAGCCGCTGCGATGTGCTCTTGTAATATTTTTTCTAAATTCATTAAAATTGTTTTTTATACTGACTGCCCGTAAAATCAAATCTTGAAATTTGCTACTGTGGCAAGTGATTTTATATTTTTTTCTATTTTAAAATTCGTTCAAAAACCAACGAAGCTTCTTCTTTAACTTCATTTTTACTAGATTTTGCTTCTAAGGTATCTAAAAAATCTTCTACTTATTCCCTATGAATTTTAAGGTCAATAACCACCGCTGTTTTTAAACCTTTTTCATTCGTCAAATAATTAATTCCTTTCATCTCTTTCCTTTTTTGATGTGGAATAAATAAAATCAAATTTCATTCATATAATTTTCTACAAAGTTAGCCAATTTTATCTTGAGTAAACATCGGATTTTGTAACTTGTTATTCTAAATGTATTCAAGCTATGAAGTATCTACTAACTAAACTTTCGTTGTTGTTGAGGTTAAGAACAATTCATCGTTTTACTTCAATACATCAAAAAATTGCTTTTACAGGATTTCTTTCCTTTTTGTTACTTTCTCAAAACATTTTTGCACAGCTCAACCAAGTTGCTTCCATTGAAATTCCCAAGAATAATAAAACGGAAGAAACCATGACGGTTTTGCCATTAGAAAATGATGGCTTGCTCTTGACGCTCGAAAAAAATGGAATGTACAATCGTGATGGCATGCAATGGACATTCCAAAAGTACAATACCGACTTTCATTTATCGTGGACTACTAATTTTTCAATGGCTTATGAATATGAGCTTCAAATGAGTTTTCAGAACAAAGATTACTTGTTTTGGCTTTTTAGTATTCCAGAAACTCCCAAAATCAATATTGTTCGAATTGATTTAACTAGAGGAGAAATTGATGAATTTAAAGGCGAATTACCAAGTATTATTGATTTTTCTTTCTTTAAAGTATTGAGCAATACGGCTTTTTTGGGTGGAATTTATTTTGATAAACCTATTGTTGCTTCTTTTTCATTTTTCAATCAAAAAGCTAAAGTACTCCACGGTTTGTACGATGACCGACTGGAAATTAATGCTTTGGAAATTGATGAAAAAAGAAATGAATTGAACGTTATCGTCAAAGAGCGTAGAAAAGGAAAATGTGGTTTGGTGATTCAAACTTACTCTTACGAAGGTAAATCTTTGAGAACCATCCATGTACCTGATAAAGAAGGAAACAGTTTGAGTTTTATCAGTGGAAAAATGTTGACTTTAAATGAAAAAGAGACGCTTTTGGTCGGCAATTTTTCGAATAACTGCAATGAATTTTCAAAAGGTTTATACCTTACTCGTTTGGAAGAAGGACTCGAAAAAAACACCAACATCATCAAATTTGCTGATTTGAAAAACTTTTTCACTTTTATGTCGCCCAAGAAACAAGAAAAGCTGAAAGAAAAAATTGAACAGAAAAAGAAAGAAGGAAAAGATCCAAATTTTAGCTATAAATTACTGGTCCACAACTTATTAGAAACTAAAAAAGGAGCAATTTTAGTTGCTGAAATCTATTATACTTTGCCTAAAAACTACAATAATTTCAATACTGTAACCCGAACAAGGTTCAAGAATTATGAAAACAAAGACGATTATCGTTTTACGCACGCCGTCATTTGTGAATTTGATAAAGAAGGAAATCTTTTATGGGATAATGCCTTGGTCATGGATAATTTAGAAAGTGGTGAATTGGTAGAACAAGTACAAATTTCTAGTTTACAAGACCGTTATTTGATGGCGTATTTCAAAAAAGGCAAAGTACAAATGCAGCAAATCAGGAAAAATGAAGTATTAGGAGAAATTGAAACTTTTGAAATAAAAAGCGATAGTACGCAAAAAGCCGATGAAGATGCCAATGTTGCAGCTTGGTACAATCAGAATTTTCTGGTTTGGGGAAAAAGAAAGTTAGAAGGTAATAGTCGTTTAGATGAATTACCAAGAGAAGTATTTTACCTTCGGAAGCTCCATTACGTTCCACAAAAAGAGACAAAAAGTCAGTAAGCAAAAAGGTTGAAATTACAATCATTCCAGTTAAGAAGGCAGAGCGAAGCTTTTTTCATACCTTTGCAAAAAACATTAATCATGTACCACGACGCCCTTCAACATTTACGCAAAGGAGATACTCTTCTTTACCCCTCTGATACTATTTGGGGTTTAGGATGTGATTCCCGCAACGAAAAAGCCGTTGAAAAACTTTATCAGCTTAAACAAAGACCTGAAAGTAAGGCTTTTATCATTTTGATTTCAAAAATCGAACAACTTTCAGAATATGTAACTGAAGTACCAGAAATTGCTTGGAATTTGGTAGAATTCGCAGAAAAGCCATTGACAGTAATTTATCCGCAAGGGAAAAATCTTGCGCCGAATTTATTGGGCGAAGACGGTTCCATTGCCATTCGTTTGGTGAAAGATGAATTTTGTAAAGGTTTAGTTTACAAATTTGAACGTGCCATTGTTTCTACTTCGGCAAACCTTTCTGGAGAACCTTCTCCGCAAAAATTTGAAGACATTTCTCCGAAAATCATTGAAAATGTTGACTTCATTTTGAAGAATCCCAAAGGAGAAAATAAAAATATTCAGCCTTCACAAATTGTAAAATTAGGGCTTGGTGGTGATTTTAAATTCATCAGAAAATAAATTACTTAGTGATTAGTAGTGATGCAGTAGGCTATAAGCTTTAGGCAGTAGGCAAACTATATTTTGTTAAAAAAGATAGTTTTATGCTTATTACATACAGCCTAAAGCAAGTAAAATCAATCAACAATAATACAAAGGGTAATTTGTGAGCGGTCAACCGCTGCGATTTAAATGTAGTAATCAATAAATCGCTCAATTACTTATCAATATGAATTTCGCAGAAACTTTACATACAAATCCAATTTTTAAAATTGTGGCAGATGCCGCAAAAGCCTTAAATGTACCTGCTTATGTAGTAGGTGGATTTGTGCGTGACCTTATTTTAAATCGACCTTCCAAAGATATTGACATCGTTTGTGTAGGTTCGGGCATTGAATTAGCAGAATTAGTTGCCAAAAACTCTGGCAGAGAAGATACTTACCTTTCCGTTTTCAAAAATTTTGGAACGGCAATGATAAAATTAGACGATTGGGAAGTAGAATTTGTAGGGGCAAGAAGAGAATCTTACCAACGTGATTCACGCAAACCCATCGTAGAAGATGGTACTTTAGAAGACGACCAAAACCGCAGAGATTTCACCATCAATGCGATGGCGATTTCTTTGAACGATAATAATTTTGGTGAATTAATCGACCCTTTTGATGGCTTGGCTGATATTCGTAGAAAAATCATCAAAACGCCTTTAGAGCCAAGTATTACTTTTTCGGACGATCCGCTCAGAATGATGCGAGCTATTCGCTTTGCTACGCAACTCAATTTTGATATTCATCCAGATACTTTTGATGCGCTTATCAAGGAAAGAGAACGTATTGATATTATTTCAAAAGAACGTATTACTGATGAATTGAATAAAATCATTTTGGCAAAAAAGCCCTCTTACGGTTTTCTATTATTAGATTCTTGCGGTTTGTTAGAAAAAATTTTTCCAGAGTTCGTAAAACTAAAAGGCGTAGAAACCGAAGAAGGCAAAGGGCATAAAGATAATTTTTATCATACGCTACAAGTACTGGATAACGCTTCTACTAAAACCGATGATTTATGGATTCGTTGGGCAGCCATTTTACACGATATTGCCAAACCTGCTACCAAACGTTTTGATAAAAAGCGTGGCTGGACTTTCCACGGGCATGAGGAAATGGGAGCAAAATGGGTGAAAGGAATTTTCACCGAGATGCGTTTGCCTTTGAATGAAAAAATGCGTTTTGTAAAAAAATTGGTTCGTTTACATTTACGACCAATCGCTCTATCCAAAGAAGCCATTACCGATTCAGCACTCAGACGTTTGCTCTACGAAGCAGGCGAAGATTTAGAAGGTTTGATGATACTTTGTCGGGCAGATATTACTTCTAAAAACGGTGAAAAAGTAAAAAAATACCTCCGCAATTTCGACATCGTAGAGCAGAAATTAAAAGAAGTAGAAGAAAGTGACAAATTACGTCAATTTCAGCCAGTAGTAACAGGCGAACTTATTATGGAATTATTTGGCATTAAACCATCCAAAGAAGTAGGCATCATCAAAATAGCTGTTCGTGAAGCCATTTTAGAAGGACAAATTGAAAATACTTTAGAATCAGGCATTCCATTTGTGTTGGCAGAAGGAGCTAAATTAGGTTTGGTGGCAGTTGAGAAATAGCCACCAAAACCGAAATTCATCACAAGCAAAGACACCATTTCTGCACGAAGTTTTTATATTGTTGAAAAAAAATATCAGCAATGAACCAAAACCATTCTCGACGCAAATTTCTCCAAACTACTGCTTTGGCTGGAACAGCTCTACTGATTCCAGATACTCTTTGGGCAAGTAAATCTTCTCAAAAAAATATTGGCTTACAATTATATTCTGTCCGTGACGACATGAAAAAAGACCCTTTGGCTACGCTAAAAGCTGTTGCTGAAATGGGTTATAAAAATGTAGAACATGCCAATTACATCAATCATAAATTTTATGGTTACGAACCAAAGGAGTTTCGTAAAATTATTGATGATTTAGGACTTTCGATGCGAAGTGGTCACGTGGTGATGAAAGGAGAAGACTGGGACGCTACTAAGCAAGATTTTACTGACTCTTGGAAACAAACCGTGGAAGATGCTGCTATTCTTGGACAAAAGTATTTAATCAGCCCGTGGTTGGATATTAGTCTCCGCAGAAATTTTGAAGATTGCAAACGCTTTATGGATGTATTCAACAAAGCAGGTGAACTTTCTTTGAAATCAGGCGTAAAATTTGGCTATCATAACCATGACTTTGAATTTAGTCTTCGTCTGACGAGTGTAAAAGTGTATGACATCATTATGCAATACACTGACCCTAAATTAGTTTGTCAGCAATTAGATATTGGTAATATGTACGGTGGTGGCGGTCGTCCGATGGAATTATTGAAACAATATCCCGGTCGTTTTGAATTGATGCACGTGAAAGACGAAGTAAAAGGCGAAAAAGAGCCTTGGGAAAGTTCAATGCTTGGCAAAGGCATTATGAATGTAGCAGAAGTATTGAAAATGGCTGCCAAAACTGCTGGAACAACCGAGTATATCATCGAACAAGAATCTTATCAAGGGCATACTCCACTGGAATCTATGAAATATGATTTGGAATGGATTAAGAAAGTGAAGTTTTAGCAAGCTTATGAGTTGAAAGTTTATGAGTCGAAACTGTATTTGTTTTCTCATAAACCTTCAACTCATAAATCATATTATTTTTTCCCTCGAACAGCCTTAGCAATGGCTTCCCATTTTTCTTCAGATACTTCGTTTAAATCAGAAAATTCCCCTGCTCCCATCAGCCATTCTCCGCCGTCAATCGTAATTACTTCGCCGTTAATATATGCTGAAAATTCTGACATTAAGTAAGCTGCTAAATTGGCTAATTCATGATGTTCACCTACTCTTTTGAGTGGAATTCTATTTTCTGGGGCTAATTTATTTGCCAACTCCTCTCCCATCGCTTCTGCTGGAAAGAGTCTTTCCCAAGCTCCTTGTGTTGGAAACGGACCCGGAGCAATGGCATTAAAACGAATACCATACTTTGCCCCCCATTCTACAGCTAAAGAGCGTGTCAAGGCTAAAACCCCAGCTTTTGCTGTTGCTGATGGCACTACATAAGCTGAACCCGTCCAAGCATAAGTAGTCACAATAGACATTACTGTTCCTTTTATTTTTTGTTCAATCCAATATTTCCCGACGGCTAAACTAAAGTTATAAGAGCCTTTTAAAACAATATCAACAACAATATCAAAAGCTTTGTGTGATAGTTTTTCGGTAGGACTAATAAAATTACCAGCGGCATTATTTACCAATCCATGCACAGCACCGAAATGCTCAACTGAACTTTTCAGTACATTTTCTACTTCATCATAATTTCTAGCATCACAAGCAATCGCCAATACTTTCCCTCCTGTTTCTGCTATAAGTTCCGCAGCCGTTTCGTCCAAAACTGCTTTTTTTCTTGAAGCAATTACAACGTTGGCACCCAACTCTAAAAAATATTTTGACATCGAACGCCCCAAGCCAGTTCCTCCGCCTGTTACAATAATTGTTTTTCCTCGCAAGGCTCCATCCCTTAGCATTGGTTCATTAAAATTCATAGCAATCAATTTTATACAATTTCAAGATAAAATATAATGCAATATGAATTAAATATAATTATTATGCAAGCATACCTTTGTTGATTTTATTGAACAAAGAAAAATCCTCATAAAGCATCTCGAAAGAATACTTTATGAGGATTTTAAAACCTAGAATGAAGGTTTAAGGGAAATTACTTTCCAGCAACTAAAGTTACATCTAAATTGAAAACGTCATCGATAGCTTTGTCACCGATTGATTCGAAGAATTTCTTAGAACCGTATTTCACGTTGAAATCTGTTCTGTCAACTGGAATAGAAGCAGTTGCAGTAGTTTTTCCACCAGCAGTTGTAATTTTAGCAGGGAAAGTGATTGATTTTGTGATGCCGTGTAAAGTTAAATCTCCTGTGATGTTTGCACCAGCTACTTTAGTGATTTTGAAAGTAGAAGTTGGGAATTTTTCTACTTCGAAGAAATCACCAGTTGTGATGTGACCGATGAATTTTTTGTTGTATTCAGCATCAGTGATGTCAGTACAAACGATTGATTTCATGTCGATTACAAAAGAACCACCAGTTACTTTGTTTCCTGAAGTTACTAATGAACCTGAAGAAATAGCAATTGTACCTTCGTGCTGACCTGTTACTTTTTTAGCCAACCAGTGAATTTTACTTCCTTTTGTATCAACCGCTAAAGTTGTTGCTTTTTTACCTGTGTTTGGAGTACCTGCAACTGCTACGTTTACAAACAAAGCTGCTGCTAAAACGCTAAGAATAGATTTGATAGATTTCATTACTTGAATTTATTTATTGTTATTTATTAAAATTATTTATTGTTCTGATTCGGGTGGCGATTGTCTCAATTTATCCAACAAATCGCTTAATTGTAGGGCTTCACTTTCTGTTAAACCATAAAGTTGTTGCTCCCATTGTTTTTGTAATACATCTAGTTCAGCTAATAAGTCTAAACCTTTTTGAGTAATCAAAATGTCAACAGCACGGCGGTCGTTCGGGCATTCACGTCTTACAACCATCTCTTTCAACAAAAGCTTATCCACTAATCTTGAAGCGTTAGACATTTTATCCAACATTCTTTCAATAATTCCTATCACTGTGATAGGTTCTGGATGATGCCCTCTCAAAATTCTAAGAACGTTGTATTGCTGAAGTGTTAAATCATAAGGTTTTAAAACTTCCATTTGCAAAGTAGCCAACCAATTGTTTGTATAAACAATATTGACCATCGCTTTCGAATGGGCTGATTTAAAGCTTGCTTGTTTTATGTCTTTTTCGATGCTCATAATTTTATTACGATACAAATTTAATGTAAAAACATTTAATGTCAATACATTTAATTGTTAATTTTTTGTTAATAAAAATAACATACTGAATATCAAGTGCTTAATATCACATACTTGCCGAATCTCTCATCTTATTCAGTAAATTATGAAGTACTTTAATTTCTTCTTTCGTCAGTTTTGAGTAATTGGCTTCCCATAAAGCTACTTTTTTGTTTAATTCATCTACTAATAATAAACCTTTAGGAGTAATGGCAACGTTCATTGAACGCTTATCTATCTTTGAACGAACTTTAACAACAAGTTTTTTTTCGACTAATTTATCTACCAAACGAGAAGCATTAGACATTTTATCTAACATTCTTTCGATAATAAAATTAACTGAAACAGCATTGGGATGGCTTTCACTAAGGATTTTTAACACGAAATATTGTTTATCCGAGAGATTATAGGGCTTTAAAAGTTGTGTATAGTGATTCAATAACCAACTATCTGTGTACATCAAATTCACTGCAACTTTTTGATAAACATTCTTAAAGGACTTCTGCTTAATGTCTTTTTCAATGGACATAATCTAATCGTTTACTTAGGTTAAACTTTATACTAATTTTAAAAACGTAAGCTAATGAGATATTGTTTCGAAATGGCTTAAAACTTAGTTAACGGTCATTTTTTTACCTAAAAGGTACAATTTCAGGTGCCGAAATATCAAAATCTTTTAGTCTTAAATTATAGGTATCATTAAATGAGGCATTCAAAACTTGGATATTGGGCAGATTGGGGAAGTATGAAAATTTAATTTGGAAAGTATTAAACGTTAAATTTTCATTTCTGAGGCGTATCCCAATTCCAATACTTGTATAGGGCGTTTGCTTGAACAAAAACTCATTTTTAGGATTAATAAATGCAAAATCTGTCTGAAAAAATGGAGCAATTCTGAATCCGACAAAATTCAATTTTGAAAAAAACACTATCTGATAACCCAAACCCATTTTTTTCGTTCCCCAAAGTTTATCACTATTTACATCTAAAATTCCATTTTCACGATTAACATTGATGAACTCTCCTGTGTAACGTTGTGTACCAAAGGCATATCGTAAATTAACAAAATGCCTGATTTGTGTACGTCTTCTAAAAGCATGAAGCGTACTGAAATAATTGGACTCAATGCTCATTCCAGTTGTACCGTTTGAGTAACCTCCAACATTTATTAATCCATACAAATAACCAGCTTTGCCAATATACTCTCCTTTCGCAAGTTTTATTCCTGCATACCAACGACTCCCGAAAGCATCGGAATTTTCCATACCTGTTACAAAACTAGCCAAGTAACCGTAGGGAACGTCTTCCGTTAATCCGAAACCATAAATCAAAATATCACGTTTGTATTTTCTATTTGAAAAACCGATTCCAATCAAATAATCTCGGTGATTTCTATAAAGTTGATTGGTATCGGCCGTTACTTCTGGGCGTTTATCAAACCTTACATCGCTAAATCTAAGTCCGACTACAAATCTAGAACGACTGTCTTTTCCTTTGTTCAAAAAATTTACTTTAAAGGCACGAGCCAACCAAAAATCTATAAAATCCTTTTTGATAGGAAAAAAGAAATTGGTGCTATCGTTAAGTCGGTAGGTTGTGCCATCAAAAGCCCTGAATTGCATGCGTTCATTTTCATCTTTACTTATTACTAAACCTCCTGCTAATTTCATTTCAGGTGTAAGAAAAGGACGAAAAAGCCGAAAAGCATAATGTGAAGAAGTTCTCTTCAACTCTAATTCAGCCTGACCAGTCACAAACGTTTTACCGATATAAGGAATGGTGTAAGTACTGGCATATTCTAAAGCGGGTTTTTCACGGGTATTCATGAAAAAAGTATTACTCCACGAATGTCCTACGCCCCTAAAATTTACCTGCCGAACCCTGATTGAATAATTTTGTAATCCATTGGCTTCGCCATCAACAATTAAAGACCAAATATCTTGGGTAAGTACTAATAAATCTACTAAATTAGGATACTCTGGGTCGGGTAAAACCAATATTCGGGCATCGTGGAGAATAGCACTTTGGCGCATCAAGCGCTCATTATCTCTTAATCTATCAGCATCAACAATATCACCCACATTGAATAACAAAAATGATTTTCGAATTACACTCTCTTGAGTATTCGCATGTAATGAACTCAAAAACTTTTCAAAACCTTCCGCAATTCTAGTGGTATCGGCAATACTTTCTCCGAATACTCTTAGGCGTTTTACATAGATTTTACGAATTACTCTACCTTCGTATTCGGTAAATGGATCGTCTTCAATTTTTACAATTTCTTGCCCTTGATTATTCGTATTATAAACATCTTTGAACAAAGCATGATGGATTTCTCTGAGGATTTTATTTTTAGAAAACTTCTTTTTGAGTTTAGTAAAAGTAAGGCTATCTTTTTCAGATTTCATGCTGACATATAGTGCTGTTGCTTTTACCTTTGGAATTTCTATCCTAATTGAGTCTAAATTTTGTGCATTTGAATTGATGGGAGTAATAAAAAGTAATATACTCATGAAGAAAATAAACTTCATGAGCTGATTGACTGAATTTGAGTAAATTTGTCGAGTTTTATTCATTAATTTTAATTTCCCAAAACAAGAAATAATGCTTCAATTAACTAAACCGCTTATTCTAGCGTCCAACTCACCCCGTCGCCAACAGTTATTACGAGAGGCTGGTTTTGAGTTTACTGTTAAAGTAAAAGATACCAACGAAGACTTTCCTAATACCATGCCAGCTATTGAAGTTCCCGCTTTTTTAGCACTCAAAAAAGCAGAGGCATTCAAAGAAGAGCTTGACAATCAAATCATTCTTACTGCCGATACCATCGTGGTTGTGGATAATGATATTCTAAATAAACCCAAAGATGCTATCGAAGCAAGCTTGATGCTTAAAAAATTATCGGGTCGTCAGCACCAAGTAATTACTGGCGTTTGCGTGATGACAAAGGAAGGTACGCAAAATTTTGTCGATATTGCCAATGTTTTCTTCCGTGAACTAACGAACCAAGAAATTGAATATTACATTAAAACTTGTAAGCCTTTCGATAAAGCTGGAGCTTATGGCGTTCAAGATTTTATTGGAATGGTTGGTATTCCACGCATGGAGGGTTCATATTTTACCGTAATGGGTTTGCCCGTTCACCGTGTTTATGATGCCCTTCAACCATTCTTCAAAATTCAATAAAATACTGTTTATCAAACATTTAGTTTCTGGTTCTGTAAAATACTTCATCTTTGCATAACTAGAAGCTAAAAGCTGATTTTTCTTCTTTTTCTTGGCAAAATTCACCTCAAAGTACTATTTAACAATTAAATATTTCTACGTTATACCTGTGTAGCACTCTACCAAAGTACTCGCTCCTTTCTAGTACCTTCGGGTTTCCATTGACCAACCTTTTATAAACATCATGAAAAAATCAACAATACTATTCGCTCTGTTTTGGGTGATTAGCCTCTGCTCTTTTGCACAGGTCGTCACCACAATTCCTGCATTACCAAATGGAGACCAAGAAATTACCATCATCTTCAACCTAAAACTTGCCAAAGATTCTCGTGCGAAAGCTTTATTAGGCAAAACATCCGACGTTTACTTATGGTCTGGCGCAGGCACTACCGAAACGGGCGATGCCTTTCAATATCAACCTGCTGGGCAAACCAATTTTGCCCAACCTTTTGAAAAAGGAAAAATGACTTCTCTCGGCAATGACCAATGGAGTATCAAAATGAAACCCAGAGATTATTATGCAGTGCCAGTTTCATCAACCATCAAAAGACTTGGAGCATTATTAAAAAGTGGCGACGGGACTGCCCAAACCGAAGACCTCTTTGTAACAATGTACGATAATAAGCTGAATGTGGCTTTTATTCAACCTCAAGAAAAAACATTTTTTGCCAACGCAGGCAGTACAATTCCCATTGTAGCTGTGGCATCACAAAAAGCTAATTTAAGTTTAACAGTGAATGGTAGCACTGTTGTAACGAGTATTAATAACGATTCCTTGAAGTATTCTTTGAACGTAGGGAATATTTCTGGGGCCATCCAAACTGTAAAATTTACTGCCACAAGCCTAACCGAAACATCCACTACGGAATTTATTGTTACTGTGAAACCAACGCCAATTACTGAAGCCTTGCCAGCGGGTTTAAAAGATGGTATTAATTATATCTCTGATACAAAAGTTGCTTTGGTACTTTTTGCTCCAAAAAAAGATTTCGTTTACCTCATTGGAGACTTTAATCTATGGAAAAGTGATGCTAAGTATTTGATGAAACGTACTCCTGATGGCAACCGTTATTGGCTAGAAATTGAAGGTTTAACCAAAGGAGAAGAATACGCTTATCAGTATTTAGTAAATGGTACTTTAGCCGTTGGTGACCCATATTCTGAAAAAATACTTGACCCTAATAATGACCAATACATTACAAGCAGTACTTACCCAAACCTGAAAAAACTCCCAGAAACGGTAAAGAGTATTGCTTCTGTTTTTCAGATTGGACAAACGCCCTATCAATGGAAAACGACTAATTTCAAACGTCCTTCACAAGATAATTTGGTGATTTACGAATTACATATTCGTGATTTTGATACGGATGGTTCTTACAAAAATGCCATCAATAGAATTCCTTATTTAAAAACATTGGGAATCAATTGTATTGAGTTAATGCCTGTGACGGAATTTACAGGGAATGATTCTTGGGGTTATAATCCAATTTATTACTTCGCTGCCGACAAGGCTTATGGTACTAGAGAAGACCTGAAGAAATTCATTGATACTTGTCATGAAAATGGTATTGCTGTGGTTCTGGACATTGTTTTCAACCAAGCAGATTATGAATTTCCTTATGTGAAAATGTATTGGGATGGCTCGCAACCTTCTACAGATTCACCATTTTTCAATCAGCAGGCAAATCATCCATTTAGCGTTTTCTTCGATTTCAACCATGAAAGCCTCAATACCAAAGCGTATGTAAACCGTGCAAATGAATTTTGGTTGAAAGAGTATAACATTGATGGTTATCGAGTGGATTTAGCCAAAGGCTTTACACAAAAAAGTTCTTCAAACGATAGTCAGTTTAGACTGTACGACCAAAGTAGAGTTGATATTTTAAAAGGATATTACGATAATATCAGAAGCTTCGATAAAGATGCTTACTTCATTCTTGAATTATTTTCAGAAGATAAAGAAGAACAAACTTTTACAGATTTGGGAATGATGGTTTGGGCGAATCTCAATGGTGAATTCAGAAATGCTGTAAAAGGGAATGCCAGTGATTTCAGCCGACTTTCTTACAAAGCTCGTGGTTTCAAAAATGCAGGAGCAATTGGTTATATGGAAAGCCACGATGAAGAAAGAGTAGCTTATGATGCTTTGAAAAACAGTAAGGCGATTTTCAGTGTGGCAACTGTGATGGAAAGAACAAAGGCGGCGGCGGCAATGTTTTTTGCAATTCCGGGGCCGAAAATGGTTTGGCAATTTGGAGAATTGGGCTATGATATTTCTATCGACCAAAATGGTAGAACGGGCAAAAAGCCAATTCGTTGGGACTATAAAGACGATGCCGACCGAATGAAACTGTATAAAGTATTTTCGGAATTAATTAAATTAAAAACGAATCAGGAAGTATTTAAAACGAGTGATTTTCAAACGGAACTTTCAACAACTGTTAAAAAAATTACTTTGAATTCAGCTTCTCAAAAAATACTCATGATTGCTAATTTTGATTTAGAGCAGAAGACAATCACAGATGTTTTTCCTAGTACTGGCAAATGGTACGATTTCTTTACCAATTCAGAAATCAATGTAAGCGATTTAAAAACGAAATATGTATTAGCACCTGGACAATTTCATGTATTGAGCAGCGTGGCTTTAGCCAAACCAGAAGCCAATTTAGTACCTTGGAAATTAGAAGAAGAAAGGATTTTGGCAAATGCAGAAGAACAAGAAGTTGGGATTAAAGTCTATCCAAACCCAAGTGAAGAAATCATTACGGTTGAAGTAAACACTCAACAAAAAGGAACGATATTACTTAAAATCAATAATTTATCAGGAAAACCAGTTTATGAAAGTGAACAAAAAGACGCTGGTAAAATCTACCCTATCGACATCCGACAACTTCCGCAAGGAATTTATTTATTGAATGTCAGCCAAGGCGAAAAACAATTCACGAAGAAATTCATTAAAAAATAAATTGAAATGATGTTTTGAGCGTCTTTTAGATTCTCAAGATATACTTCGAGTATCTCACGAGATACTTTTTTGCGGTAATTTGCGGTAATTTATATCTCACGACATACTTCAAGTATCTCGTGAGATATTTTTTTGCGGTATTTTGCGGTAATTTATATCAACGGACATACTTAAAGTATCTAACGAGATACTTTTTGCGGTATTTTGCGGTTTTTAGTATCAACCGAAATAATCAAAGTAGGAAACAACAATTTCTTTATTATTGATTACTTTTCAGTAAGAAATTCTGAATAATTGACAGCAAAATGTAAACTAAAATGATGACAGGAACTGCCACAAATTTTAAGAAAACTAGCAGAAAAATAGAAAGAATCAGGAATACATACTTCGTTTGATTTGACTTCCAGTCAAAATCCTTGAATTTCAAAGCAAACAGCGGTAACTCTGCCACCAATAAATACGACATGATGATAGAGTAGAAAATCAACACATTATAATTGATAAAAAAATCTTTGTATTCTGGTTGATAAAAAGCGATAAGTGGCAAAGCTGCCACAACCATTCCATTCGCAGGTGTTGGCACACCAATAAAAGAATCACTTTGACGAGTATCAATATTAAATTTAGCCAAACGTACTGCTGAAAAAATAGCTAATCCAAAAGCAATATAAGGTTTATGAAAACCGAAAAGCCCAGTAGTACAATAACCAGTACAACTACTTTCAATAAGATTCAACATCATAAAAGCAGGCAAAGCACCAAAAGTAACCATATCTGCCAATGAATCTAATTGTTTTCCGATAGGCGAAGAAACATGTAACAATCTAGCCACAAAACCATCGAGCCAGTCACAAATTAAGGCAATTCCAATTAAGTAAGATGCAGTTTGCAAGTCACCATTGAACACCTTTAAAATTCCAAAGCATCCGCAAAGTAAATTGGCACAAGTTAGTGTGTTAGGAATGTGTTTTTTAATTTCAATCATTTTATTCAGATGAAGATGTTTTTTTACAATCGGATAAAAGGGTTATAAATTTTTTCAAAACCAATTGTTGTAGTTTCACCGTGACCGGGATATACCACCATATCATCCTCAAGGGTATAAAGTTTGGTTCTAATACTATTTTCTAAATCTTCAAAACTGCATAAAGGGAAATCAGTTCTACCAATACTTCCTTTGAACAACACATCACCACTCACACAAATTTTTTCAGCTTTATTCAAAAAAGCAACATGACCAGGCGCATGACCGGGCACAAAAATTATTTCTAATGCAGATTTACCAAAAGTTATTACATCACCTTCTTCAATAAAAACATCTACAGTTGACTCCTCATAAGTAGGAAAACCATAATATTCAGCTCTACTTCCAGCATTCAATAAAAGTGGTAAATCTTCTTTATGAAGATGCAATTTCACACCGTATGTTCTTTTGATAAATTCATTGCCCAAAACATGATCAATATGTGCATGTGTATTCAATAGATGAATCACCTTCAAACCTTGGTCATGAATATAATTTTTCAAAGCACTTCGTTCCTCATAAACATGGCAACCGGGGTCGATGATGACACATTCTTTGGTCTCATCAAAGAGCACATACGTGTTTTCGCCAAAAGGGTTAAACCTAAATGTTTGAACTTGAATCATAGTAGTGGTGAATAATTAATGTTTAAAAGCGCACAAAGATGACGATAAATCCTCGAAATTTTTAGATTGATAATAAAAACATCGT
This sequence comes from Arcicella lustrica, assembly GCF_034930985.1. Taxonomy (NCBI): domain Bacteria; kingdom Pseudomonadati; phylum Bacteroidota; class Cytophagia; order Cytophagales; family Flectobacillaceae; genus Arcicella; species Arcicella lustrica. Next base: position 182,055 of record NZ_JAYGIM010000012.1, on the reverse strand, counting down.
AGGTTTTTTATGCAAATCAGGTTTTTGTTTTTTCCACTCAGCAATTGTTTTTGTCTGAATGAATTCATCTGAACCCGTTACATTACAAGCAATACATAAAAAAGTACTTGAAGCTAAATTACTCAATAAATCATCTAACAATTGATTATTTCTAAAAGGCGTTTCCATGAAAATTTGGGTCTGTCCTTTTCTTGCATCATTTTCAAGTACTTTCATTTTTTTAGCTCTTTCTACTTTATCAATGGGCAAATAGCCATGAAAAACAAATGATTGTCCAGAAAAACCTGATGCCATCAAACCCAAAAGAATCGACGAAGGACCAACCAAAGGTACTACTTTCATTCCCAATTGATGGGCGGTCTGTACTGCCAAAGCACCGGGGTCGGCTACGCCAGGGCAACCCGCTTCTGAAATCACGCCAATTGATTTGCCTTCAGGAATTTCTTTAAAATACTGCTTTACTTTAGCAAGAGGAGTATCTTTATCTAATTCAAAAAAATGAAGTTGGTCTATTACTTTACCGACTTTCAATTCGCTGATAAAACGACGAGTCGTGCGAATATTTTCAACAAAATAATAATCAGTTTCCTTGATTACTTCTCTGATTTGTGGAGAAAGTCCTGATTCAGAAGTATCAGGAGCTAATGTGGAAGGAATTAAAAAAAGCATTTTTAAAACGATTTGTTTGAGATTGTAATCCAGAAAAATTCTTAAAACATTTAAGCTTTTACAAATCGAGATAATACTTCGATGAATTCTTGAGGTTTATCAGCTTGCACCCAATGCCCCGCTCCTTCTATGGTTTCTAATTCATAATTCGGGAATAATTCCCAAATTTTACGCTCATCTTCTGGCTGAATATAATGAGATGATGCTCCACGAATAAATAAAACAGGTTGAGTTACACTGTGTTCATTTTCAAGTTCATGCCCAACTACATCAATATTTTTAGTGATTACAGGAACGTTGATTCGCCAATCGAACTCATTGTTTTTTTCAGGATTTCGCCAAAGGTTCTTTAAAAGAAATTGACGAACGCCTTCACTTTCTTCGAATCTTTTTAAAATCTCGTTCGCTTCGGTTCTACTTTTTAAGTTTTTTAAATCAACTGCTGCCAATCCTTGTAAAATCATTGAGTGATGAACAGGGTAAAATTTAGGAGCAATATCAACTACCACCATTTTAGCAAAAGCATCTGGATAATTCATCGCAAACTGCATAACTACTTTTCCTCCCATTGAATGCCCAACTAAAATAGGATTTTCGATAGCATTTTCTTCGATAAATTCTTTCAAATCAGCAGCCATTACTTCGTAATTAAAGACATCACTTCTTGGCGATTGACCATGATTTCGTTGGTCGAGCATATAAACAGTATGTTGCTCTGCAAGTACTTTACCGATAGTTAACCAATTATCCGACGAGCCAAAAATACCGTGTAAAATGACAATATTCGAACCACTTTCTCCTGTTTTTCTACAATATAATTTCATTGAAAATTGTATAAATTACCATGCTGAGCTTCAAGAAATTTTCTCAAATTCAGGATGAATAATGTTATTGCTAATGTTTATATATCAAAAATTCATCTTTAATGAATAACTTTTTCAAAGTTCCCCTTTCTTTTTCAATATTACAAATAGCCTAAAAAGGCATATTCAAGCAAAATTATCTATTAAATCCCCTTTTAAAAAAACTTTTATAGCGATATTTAGTTTATTAAAATCAAATATACTGGCAAGAGGTAAATCTTCAAAAAATACTAAACTTATAGAGTTATAAATAAGTTATTTTATAATTGAATCTTTCTTTTCCAAAAAAAGGCAGACAACTAAACTTTTCAAACAAATAATTGCACTATACCTACAAATCAAGCGATTAGACTATTCTTGTTTACAGTTTCTTAATAAAGGTATATTGTTCTTGCTAAAAAAAAGTTGTTATTTTGCAAACAAATTCAACAATTCAAATTCTAACTAAATTCCAAATTTTCAACATGAAAAAATTCTTTACTACAAAGGTAATTTTCGGTTTCCTACTGATTTTTACAGCATTTTTTTCGAGTAATACTTTTGGTCAGGTAACAAGCTCTCAGATTACGGGTATTGTTACAGATGACAAAGGTTCTGGACTTCCGGGTGCTACAGTTATTGCCGTTCACGTTCCTTCAGGTTCACGTTATGGGGTAACTACTAATGCAGCGGGGCGTTATACTTTACCAGCTGTTCGTGTTGGTGGACCTTACACAGTTAAAGCTTCATTTGTTGGTTTTAAAGACCAAGTTCAAGAAGGCGTTGTTGCTAACTTAGGAGCTGCATCAAATGTAAGTTTCAAATTAACTGAAACTGAAAATGCACTTGCTGAGGTAACAGTAACAGGTAGCCGTTCTGACATCATGTCATCTAACCGTACTGGTGCTGCTGCTTCATTCGGCACAAATGCGATTAACAGTCTTCCAACAATCGGTCGTACTATTAATGATATTACTAAATACAATGCTTATAGCAATGGTCGTTCTTTCGCTGGTCAAGATTCACGTTTCAACAACTTCACTATCGACGGTTCAGTTTTCAACAACGGTTTTGGTTTAGGTAGTTCAGCGCAAGCGGGTGGTCGTACTGGTACAACTGCTGTTTCATTAGACGCTATCGAACAAGTACAAGTAAACATTGCTCCATTTGACGTTCGTCAATCTGGTTTTGCAGGTGCTGGTATTAACGCAGTTACTCGTTCAGGAACAAACGAATTCACAGGTTCCGCATACCACATTTTCAGAAATAGTGATTTAGTTGGAAAGAAAGCAGATGGCAAAAGTTTACCTCCTGTTAACCTTAATGAGAAGACTTATGGCTTTAGAGTTGGAGGACCGCTTATTAAAGATAAATTATTCTTCTTTGCTAACTACGAGAATTTTAAAAGTTCAACTCCAGCATTGAACTGGGTTGCAAACCGTTCTGGTGCTACAGGTAATGTTTCTCGTGTTTTATATTCAGACATTGAGGATTTAGGCAACTTTATGAGAACCAATTTTAATTATGAAATTGGTGCAATTGATGGATTCAATAATGAAGTAAATAGTAATAAAGGATTAGTTCGTTTAGATTACAATATCAATAACAATCACAAATTAAGTGTAAGATATTCGTATCATAATTCAGAATCTGACGCTGTAATAAGTAATAGTAATAGTAGTAATACTGCTGGTAACGGAAACAGAACAGGTGTACCTACTGGATCTTATGCTGGTGATTTAGCTCTTTCTCCACAGAACACTGGTTACAAAATTCAAGATAACACTCGCTCAATTGTAGCTGAATTAAGTTCAACTTTCAATAGTAAATTTGCTAATAGTTTCATAGCAACATATAATAAACAAATTGAAGATAGAGTACAACAAAGTCTTTTCCCAACAATTGATATTTTGAAAGATGGTTCTACTTACACTACAATGGGTATGGACCCTTTTACACCAAACAATAAATTAAATTATTCAACATTAAATTTCACGGATAATTTAAGTTATTTCGCAGGTAAGCATACATTTACTTTAGGTTTGAGTTATGAATACTTTACTTCAAACAACGTATTCTTCCCTTCTTCAAACGGTGTTTGGGTGTTTAACTCAATTGCTGATTTCAAAACAGCAGCATTAGCTTATAAAGCAACTCCAACATTGACAGTTTCTCCTGTACCTATCGCTCGTTTCAACTATCGTTATTCTTTATTACCTGATGGACAAGAACCTCTTCAAACATTGAAAGTTTCTAATTATTCAGCTTATGTACAAGATGAATTCCAAGTAAATGAGAAATTGAAAGTTACTGGTGGTCTTCGTTTCGATGTGTTTAGCTATGATAATTCAACTTCATCAGCATTCTTTAACCCTGTAGTTGCCAACTTAACTTACAAGGACGAAAACAATGAAAATTTAAGAGTAAATACAGGAGCTTTCCCAACTGCTAAATTATTAGTGTCTCCAAGAATTGGTTTCAACTATGATGTTAAAGGAGATAGATCTCTTCAAGTAAGAGGTGGTACAGGTATTTTTGTATCTCGTGTTCCACAAGTATTAGTATCTAATCAGTTAGGAAATAATGGTGTAAATACTGCTGTGGTAAACCCTACTACTGCTGCTGAAAGATTGAATTATCCATTCACTTTAAATCCATCAGTTTACAAACCAACTACAACAGATATAACAAAATTACCTGCTTATGCTGTAAATGCTTCAACTGAAGATTTGAAAAACCCAATGATTTGGAAATCAAACATTGCTGTAGATTATAAGTTGCCATTTGGCTTAATCGGTACTTTAGAAGCTATCTATAACAAAAATATTCAAGCCTTACGTTATATTGATGCTAACTTAAATGGACCTACTACCAAATTTACAGAAGCTGACAAACGTGACCGTTTTACTTCACCAAGATTTATTAACAGTGCAACTACCAACGTATTTGTACTGACAAATACTAATAAAGGTGAATCTTACTCTTTAACTGCTAAAGTAGAAAAACCTACAGTGAATGGTTTAGGTGGTATGTTTGGTTATACTTATGCAAAAGCAAAAGATATTCAATCTGTTGGTAGTACAGTACAAGCAAACATTCCTACAGTAGCTGGACAGAATTATTTAACAACTGCTCTTTCTGATAATGATTTACGTCACCGTTTTGTAGGATATGTTAATTACCGTATTAATTATGGTGGTGAATTTGGAGGTTCAACGATGTTTACTTTAGGTGCTGTTTCTAACAGTGGTTTAAGACAATCTTACGTATTTGCTAGTGATTTCAACGGAGACGGTCAAACAAATGACTTGATTTTTGTTCCTAACAAAGCTTCTGATTTAAACTTTACTCCGTTAACAGTAGGTTCTGGTGCAACTGCTAAAGTTTATACTCCTGCTGAACAAGCTACAGCATTTGATGCATATATCGAAGGCAATTCATATTTGAAAACTCGTCGTGGACAATATGCTGAACGTAACGGTGGTTATTCTCCTTGGTTAACTCGTTTTGACTTTACAGTTGAACAAGATTTTTATGTTAAAGTATCTGAAAAAGGAAAGAAAAATACTATTCGTTTACGTGCAGATATCTTAAACATTGGTAACTTATTAAACAATGCTTGGGGAGTTGGTAACGTATCAACAAGTAGTAGCCCATTAAGACCAACAGTAGCTAGTAATGGTACTGTTACTTATCAATTAGGAACTCAAGTTATTCAAGATGCTTCTGGTGTAAACCAAACTATTTTATTACGTGATTCATTCGTAAAAAGCATCACAGTTGATAACGTTTGGCAAATGCAATTGGGTATCCGTTATATCTTCAACTAATCATTATTGCAGATACAACAACCACAAAAAAACTCAGAGAAATTTCTCTGAGTTTTTTTGTTTTCAATCAATATTGCTTAGTGGAAAGTAATACTAAAGTACAGGCTTCTTCTACAATAATTCCTGCTGTTTTTGCTTTCTCTTCAAATGCTTCATTTTCTGTTCCAGGGTTAAAAATTATTCTTCTTGGTTTTAGTCCTAATAAATAATCATATAAATCAGGTTGATAATTAGGACCAACGTACAAGGTAATCGTATCTATATTTTTGAAATCAGGATTACTCGTGTTGATTTCTTTTCCTTCAATCTCTCCTACTCTTTTTCCTAATAATTCCACTTCATGTCCCTTGGCTAACAGCATTTTAGTGGCTTTAAATGAATATCTTTCTGTATTTGTTGATGCTCCAACTACTAATGTTTTCATGTTTGTATGATTTTACCAATAATTTATTTTATTTTTAAACATTTTTCAGGAGGCTTTTAGTTCTTCCGAAAATTCAAGACCATTTTTATACAACTTATATGCACATTCCTGATACTTATGATGAATTTAGCCATTTTTGGGCTAATCATCAACAGGAGGCTATTTTGGCGTACACTAGCCAGAAAGACTCCTTTATCGTTGGCTTATTGCCTGAACAATCAGTAGCAATGCCAGCTATTCAACTATTTTATATTTTAGAAAAACGTTTCGGACAAACTGCATTGTACCAAGCTTTAAATCCAGATTTTACTGTTCCAAGTCCTGTTGCTCATCAAAAAGATACATCTTGGATTAAAACGGTCAATATGGTCGGTATTAATGTTCGTACCATTAGTAGTTTTTTTAATGTTGTAAAATATTCTCTTACTTTACCTGCATCGCAATCTTCCATACATTTACTTCCTATTTGGGAATGTGGCGTTGTGGCTAGTTTGTACGGAATGGCAAGTTGGAATATTAATCCTGAATTTTATGATGAAGAATTAGCAAGAGCTTTCCCTCACTTGAATACCGTAGAAAAACAGTTAAAAGTAGTTTGTAATCTTTTACATTTAACTGGTAAAACGGTAGGAATGGATGTAATTCCGCATACGGATAGATACTCTGAAATAGCATTGGCTAATCCTCATTTTTTTGAATGGTTACAAAGAAAAGAGTTTGAAATCATTAATCATGATGCCAACTTACATGAAAAAGTTCAAGAACGTATTCTGGTCTTTCTTCAACAGTTTGGAGCAGTCGTTGACATAGAATATCCAAAAGAACCTGAAGTATTTTTCAATAATCAGTTATTTCCAGAAGAAAAAAGGCTACAAGTACTTTTTGGCGAAAAAAGTAATTTGTGGGGTAGAAATAAAAAAAGAAATCAATTAATCAGCTTTTTATTTAATGAGGGTTATGAGCCTGTACCAGCTACGATGGCTCCGCCTTATAGAGGATTAACAGTTGATAAACGTGAAGAAGCCAAAACAATTGATGAAGACGGCAGAGTATGGAGAGATTATACCATTTCAAAACCCGAAGCAATGTCAAGAGTTTTTGGTCCTTTGGCAAGATTCAAATTGTATGAAAGTTTAGACAACAACCAACATTGGGAAATTGACTTTTCAAGTCCACGAAAAGAAGTTTGGGAATATACGGCAGCAAAATATTTGGGTTTCGCCCAACAGTATAATTTTGATTTCATGCGTGGTGATATGTCGCATGTTCAACTTAGAAAAGAAGGTACTCCAGCCAATCCAGATGAATATTATGACATTCATAAATATATCAAAGGAGTAATTTGTCGAACAAAACCTACTTTTTCGTATTTTGCAGAGAGTTTCTTGGCTCCGCCCAATACAATGGCTTATGGTGTAGAAGAAGAGCACCTTGAAGGTTCTGATGCCGATAGTACTTTAGGCGATTTACAATCAATGACATTGGGTTCTGAAACATTTGTTTCGGCATTCGCCCGTTATCATTCATTATTAAAAACATGTACTTTTGCGCCCAACTTTACCATTATTACAGCCGATAAAGACGACCCAAGATTTGATGAGTTTTACTTGAGAGGAAACGAAATTAGAATGTTCATGGGATTATTTTTAAGTGATATGCCTTCTTATATGAGCTTAGGCTTTGAACAGAGAGACGTCCACTTTAGTCCCGCTCCAAATGAACATTATACTAAATTGTATGTCTTTCAACTTACCGAAGGACCAAAAGCGACGCATTCAAAATATCAATGGGGAAAAAATGCTGAATTATTCAAAGGTTTGACTACCTTGAGAAAAATCTCGGAGGAAATTTGCTCTGCCATAGCAAACCAAAGTACACAGTGGCTTATTGCGCCAGATTTCACTGGAAAAAATAAAGTAATAGCATGGACACAAAGCGAACATCCACAGTATCTATTTATTGTAAACTTGGATACTGAGCATGAAAGTGAAGAAATTTCATTTAAAAATATCGTAGAAGCTAAACATTTAGAGCATATTTTTACTTCTAATAAAAAAAAGGACATCACTTGTAATACAGAAAGTATCCAAATTAATTTATTAGAAAAAGGAGAATATAGTATTTACCGTTATCAATTTTAAAGTAATGAAAAACATCTCATTACTTTAACCCCAGTAATATAACCACAAAAAAAATTTAAGAAAAAAAACCAAATGATCGACAAAAAAACTGCTTTAGGAACCAAAAAAAGCGCAAGCTTTTGGAATGAAAAATGGGTAGATATTCCTTTTAACGAAGTTGAAAATCCACCTGTTTATAAGGTGTCAAACTATGGTCGTTTAAAGAGTTTCCAAAATGACCCAGTTCAAGGAGACATCATTAATGGATCTAAAATTCAAGGATATAAATCGTTGAATATTAGGGCAAAAGGAAATAAGTCATTAAACAGGTATGTTCATAAACTTGTAGCTGAATTCTTTTTAGAAAAACAAAACGAAGAACAGAAATTTGTCATTCATCTTGATCACGACAAACTCAATAATCATTGGGAAAACCTAAAGTGGGTTTCTCGTGATGAAATGACTATTCATAACCGTGAAAATCCTGCGGTGAAAGATAGAGTAATTCCGAAACGTACCAAAAATTACAAATTGACTGAAAGTAAAGTTATCATGATTAAGAAAATGCTTAGGTCAGATAAAAACCGTTTGAAAATGATTGCCAAACAATTTGGTATTACGCATACGCAACTCAACAGAATTCGTTCAGGCGAAAACTGGGGACATGTAAAATTAGAAGATTAATAAAAAATGGGTTTAGAATCTAAAAGTTCTAAACCCATTTTCAATTTGTCTATCAAAGCTACGCTTACTTCACTACAGCCAAGCGACTTACCAAAGTCTCCTCTCCTTTTGCATTCGCAGAAAAAATCAAGTAGATTCCTGTTTCAGCTCTTTTCCCATCTAAAGTTTTTCCACTCCAAACAGCAGTACCGCCGTTGGCTCTGGTTTCATAAACTAAATTTCCTGCAATGTCTGTAATTTTTACGAAGGCATTTTCAACCAATCCTTCAATACCAATTTGTCCTTCAAAATCTGGTCTAACAGGGTTCGGAAACACTTTTACATTCTCTTCAGCTTGATTATTGGTACTTTCGGTAGCAGTACCTCTGTATGAAACCAAACCTTTTGTTGTACGAATAAATACATTTCCTGAACTTTGTTCAAGGGTAATATAGTCAATAGCATTAGAAGGTAAAGGTGAATTACTTTCGGTGAAATTTGTGACTAATTCCGTTCCGTCGGCATTGAATAAAAAGATGCCGTTTAACGTTCCCATCCATTTTCTATTTCCTCCGTCTATGCCTATTGCTGTTACTGTTTCGTTTCCTAACAATCTTCTTCTTTCAAAAACGGGTGTATAAGCATCAAAATTTCTACCAGTAAAAACATTTGCAGGATTATCAAAAACAACTACACCTCTATCAGTACCAACCCACATTTGTCCGTCTTTATCCAATGCCAAAGTTTTCACAGTAGTACTTGGCAAATTGCCAAAACCTACGCCAGTGGTGATGTATTTTTGTTGATTACTGGTGTTTTTTACCATTATACCACCAAAATTATTACTCCTAATCCATGTATTTCCTTCTAAATCTACTACGACAGAATCTTTTCTTTTACTGAATAAAGTATCTAAACTATTCGGACTGTAGGTTTTATAATTTCCTTCGACGTTACTTAAAAGTCCATTTTTATGATCAGCAATCCAATATTTCCCTTGTGAATCTGTCCTTAAAAATTGTGGTGATTGAATTTTGGCATCTGATACTTTTGTAAAAGTCAGCAAATCCATATCCAAAATATTTAGCTGACCATTGGCAATAAGGAAGTATTTGTTGCCTGTAATATGGTTGATGGAGGTTATTTTATCAGAAAGTAATAATACACCAGATAATTTACCATTTTGATAAGAAGATACTCTTCCAGATTCTGCTGCGATAATAAGTCCATTCTGCCAATTTACCAAAGTACTTTGTTCTGCTGTCAGAGTACGCCAATTACCAAAAAATTGTAGATTGATATTACTGGCAAATTTAGCTTTGCGAATGCCGACAGAAGTAGCTAAAAAGATAGAATCACTTGCAAATTCTGTTTTATAAATCTTGATAGCATTACCATTTTCCCCTAAATTTTGATAGGTTTCTTTAATTTCCTCTTTTTCAAGGTCAAGAATTACTAAACCAAAATCATAAGCTAAATAAGCAAGGTTATCTTTGACTGAAATATGATTGACTACTTTACTGCCAAGAATTGAACTAGATTCTTTCAACAAAGAAATATTAGTAATTTTTGAAGGTTCTGCTTTTTCATCAAGTTGCATCAAATCAATATTTCCAGTTTGGTAAGTAAGAATTAGCGTATTTTGATTGACAGCATAAGCAATTTTCACAATGCCAATTTCTGATAAACCATCAATTTTAGAAAGTTTAACTGATTCATTTGCTTTTTTATCATAATAGAAAAAGCCATTTTCTGTTACGCAGTAAATCTTATCTTGAACAATGGCAATATCTTTTGCGCTAGTATAATTGAAGTAAGTTTGCCAAGTACCAATTGGGACTTGTGCTAAAATTTGAGAAGAAATACTGACATTCAATAAGCAAGAAAAAACGAGCAGATTTAAGATAAACCAATGAGAGTTTTTAGGTTTAAAAACTGTTTTGCTTCTTTTTGACACTTCAACAAGCATAAATTTTTATGTTATAAATGAAAACATTTTCTACATCTTGCTTCATAGCTATCGGTTTCGCCTAGCATTACTTGTTCTTTTCCAGCAGCTTTTCTGTATGAATAATTGGCAACGTCTCCACAAACCATACACACTGCATGAACTTTTGTAATGTATTCTGCAATAGCCATAAGCGCTGGCATTGGACCAAAAGGATTGCCTTGAAAATCCATATCCAAACCCGCAATAATTACTCTTTTTCCATTAAATGCCAAAGAGTTTGCTATTTCAACGATTCCTTCATCAAAAAATTGGGTCTCGTCGATACCAACAACATCACAATCACCAGAAAGTAAGAGGATTTCATGCGAAGATTGTATTGGTGTTGAACGAATTGAGGAAGAATTATGCGAAACAATATCTTCATGATGATATCGAACATCAATGGCAGGCTTAAAGATTTCTACTTTTTGTTTGGCTATTTTTGCTCTATTCAATCTACGAATTAACTCCTCTGTTTTACCAGAAAACATTGAGCCACAGACTACTTCTATCCAGCCTGTTTTTTTTCCATTTTGTTGATGTTGGTTATGATACGGTTCAATAAACACTTCGCTAATTATTTTTGGTTCTAAAAAATCTATCTTTTTACGAAGATAAAGAATTTAAAATGGATGATATGAAATTATCTTTTAAAGACAAAAAATTGTAAATTGATTAATAACAAAATAATACAAAAAAGGAGCAAATAAATTGTCTTATTTGAAGATTATTTAGTATTATTGTACTTACTTAACCATAAATCACTAATACAACATGAAAACGATTAATCAATGGCTCGACGAATACGGAGAAAGCCATCAAAACCCCACGAACAAAACTGTTCATTGGATTTGCGTTCCACTCATTTTTTTTAGTCTTTTAGGGCTACTCTATAGCATCAAACTCTCATTCTTTAGTCTCGGTAATATTCAAGGCAACGTTGCATTAATCGTGCTGACACTAACGCTTATTTATTACTTTAATTTATCTAAACCTTTATCCGCTGGAATGTTCCTATTCTCAGCACTTTGTTTATTCATTTGTTATTTAATTGAACATTCCGCTTTTGTGCCACTTTGGCAAGCATGCGTTACCATTTTTGTACTGGCTTGGATTGGGCAATTCTGGGGGCATAAAATTGAAGGAAAAAAACCTTCCTTCTTCAAAGATTTACTCTTTTTAATGATAGGCCCAGCTTGGTTGATGAGCTTTATTTACCAACGTCTGGGTATAAATTATTAAAAATAACAATTGGATAAATTAGACACATTCTAACAGCACTCCTTGTCCTTAAAACTTACCATCCATACTATTTCAGGATAAAACAGTATCAAGTAGTTAATATTTGATACTGTTTTCGTTTTCAGCCATTTAACTGAAAGCATCTCAAATTTCAAACTTAAATCAACCAAAACCATGTTTGTAATTATTTTAGGTATCATCGTTTTAGTAGTAGGCTTTGCTATTAATACTCCTTCTTTATCAATTGCACGTTTTTCTCGCCCAGTTAAAGTTGTTGGAAGTATTATTGTTGGAATCGGTTTTCTCAATGCTGGTGTTAAACAAATTGATGCAGGCGAAGTAGGCGTACAATCATTATTCGGAAATGTAAATCCTAATACTTTATCAAGTGGACTAAACTTTGTAAATCCTTTAGCTGAAGTACAAACCTTTGATACCAAAACGCAAAACTACACGATGTCGGCAATACACGATGAAGGAAGTAAGAACGGCGACGATGCAATCAGGGTACTAACCGCCGATGGTTTAGAAGTAATTATCGACCTAACAGTTTTGTACAGAATTGTTCCTGCCGATGCTCCAAAAATTCTAAAAGAAATTGGCTTAGATTATAACGACAAAGTTGTTCGACCAATCACAAGAACAAAAATCAGAGATAATGCCGTTTATTATGATGCAGTAGCACTTTATTCTACCAAAAGAGATGAATTTCAAACGAGAATCTTCAAATCTATTGAAAAAGATTTATCAAAAAGAGGTTTGTTGCTTGAACAATTATTAATCCGAAATATCAATTTACCAACTTCTGTAAAACAAACGATTGAATCCAAAATTAATGCAGAACAGGAAGCTCAAAAAATGCAATTTATACTCCAGAAAGAAAAACAAGAAGCCGAACGTAAACGAGTTGAAGCACAAGGTATAGCCGATTATCAGAAAATCCTTTCTACTGGTTTAAGTGATAAACAATTGCAATACGAAATGATAAAAGCGCAAAAAGAATTAGCGCTTTCACCCAATGCTAAAGTTATTGTTTTAGGTGGCAAAGGAAATACACCAATAATTCTAGGAGATAAATAAAACAAAAAGCCTGTTTCCGGATTGGAAACAGGCTTTTATTTGAATAGATTTGAAAAATTTCGTTTGATAATTCAAACAATTATTTTCTATCAAATCTTATTTTCCTTGACCATTCGCCAATAATTGGAAGAATTGATCCAATTTAGGAGTTACGATAATTTCAGTTCTACGGTTCAATTTACGTCCAGCAGAATTTTCGTTTGAATCTTTAGGAGCAAATTCAGAACGTCCACCAGCAGTCATACGCTCAGGAGCTACACTAAATTTAGTTTGTAACAAACGAACAACTGAAGTAGCACGCTTAGTACTTAAATCCCAGTTATCTTTCAAACAGTCAGTAGCGATAGGTACACTATCAGTATGACCTTCAACTAAAATATCTAACTCTTTGTGGTCATTCACAACTTTAGCCACTTTTTCTAAAACTGTTTCAGCTTTTGAATTGATAACTGCGCTACCCGATTGGAAAAGCATTTTATCAGAAATTGAGATATACACAACTCCTTTTTTCACTTCTACCGTTACATCATCATCATTTACATCAGCTAATGAACGTTTCAATGTCATTACTAAAGCTAAATTCAAAGAATCTTTACGTTGAACAGAAGAGTTCAAGTCTTTGATGTATTTACTTTGGTCGTTCAAAGTTTCCAAAGATTTTTTGATACTTTCAGCACCAGCTTTGCTCACGATAGAAAGATCCGACATTCTGTCTAACAAATTAGTGTTAGTTTTTTTCAAATAGTCGATTTGATCTTCTAAGCTTTTCAACTGTTTAATCTTAGCTTGCAAATCTCCATCTTTCGATTTCAAATCAGCTTCTAAACTTGCTCTTGTTTTATCACAGTCGTTTAAGTCCGCTTTAGCTTTGGCAAGAGAGCTTTCAGTGCTTGCTTTGAAGTTAGCATATTCCGCTTGAGCAGCTGTTAGTTTTTTCTTACTCACGCACGAAGACATGATTACTATTGATGAGGCAAACAAAATTAATTTTTTCATACTTTTTTAGTTTTAATGCTAATTGCTCTATTAAAATTTGAAACGAAAATACTATAAAAAAATTACATAATTGTCATGATTTGTCTTTAGTATAAGCATAAAAAAGGTCAAATCATGTCAATTTTCATGGATTAGTACGTATATCCCAAAATAAGTCAAAACAAGATTTGATAAGTTCAAAATATTTCCTCTATAAATCTTCAAAGAGTATTTATCCTGAAATTAGACAATCAGGAGAATCTAAAAGTACTAAGTAAAATTCTACGAAATAGGAAATTCTTGCTCAATTTCCCTGACAATTATTCCCTTTTGAGCCTTCTAAGTAACATTCATATTTTCGATTTTGTCAAAAAATTAATACTTTAGGATAAACAAAAATATTAATCATGAAAAAAATTGTACTAACAGCTAGTTTTCTAGCCCTGTTTGGAAACTTCACAAAAGCTCAAAAACTAAATGCAACTGAAAAGAAAATTGTTGACTACATCAATCAACAAATGCCACAAACTGAACAACTCCTCAAAAAGATTGTAAATATCAACAGTGGAACGATGAATACCGAAGGCGTTCGTGAAGTAGGCGGTATTCTCAGAAAAGAATTCGATGAAATTGGCTTTAAAACTGAATGGATTTCACTTCCAGATTCGCTCAACCGTGCGGGGCATTTAGTGGCAGAACGCAAAGGGAATCAAGGTAAAAGAGTATTTTTAATCGGTCATTTAGATACTGTTTTTGAAAAAGCAATGTCTTTCACTCCTTACACTTATCTAAATGATTCTACCGTTACAGGACAAGGAGTAAATGATATGAAAGGTGGCGACATTGTTTTATTAGCTGCCTTGAAAGCACTTCATCAAAATGGTTTACTTGAAAATACTTCACTTACTGCCTATTTCACTGGAGATGAAGAAAGTGCAGGCCGACCAACCAGTATTAGTAGAAAAGATTTTATAGAAAGAGCTCAGAAAAATGAAATTGCTTTAGCTTTTGAAACTGCCGTTAATTTGAATACCGTTGCAACAGCTAGAAGAGGCGCAAGTGGATGGAAATTAAATGTAAAAGGCGTGATGGGGCATTCTTCAACCATTTTTAGTCAACAAGCTGGTTATGGTGCAATTTATGAAGCAGCTAGAATTTTGAATGAATTCAGAGAAAAACTCAGTACTGAGAAATACTTGACTTTCAATCCGGGATTAATTATGGGCGGTTCTGAGATTAACAATAACAATGAGACGATTGGGAAAGATAATATTATTTCTCCAAGAGTAATGGTTTCAGGAGATTTGAGATTTCTTACTGAAACTCAGAAAGAAAATGCTAGAATAAAAATGAAAGAAATTGTTGCTCAAAGCTTGAATAAAACAAAAGCGGAAATTGTTTTCTCAGACGGTATTCCAGCGATGGAACCAACTCCTCAAAACGAACAATTACTGGCTGTTGTCAATAAAGTAAGTTTGGATTTAGGTTTTGGTGAAGTAAAAGCTGGTGACCCTGGTTCAAGAGGCGCAGGTGATATTTCGTACATTGCCAAATATGTTGCTTGTTTGGATGGTTTGGGTGCTTCTGGCAAAGGGGCTCATGCTCCCGGAGAAACTATGAACATTAAAGAATTTCCAAAATTAGTACAAAGAACAGCTTTGCTCATTTATAGATTAACCCGATAAAACAAAAGCGGTTGTTTCAGATTAGAAACAACCACTTTTTTATGATAAACTTTCAGAAAAATTAAGCTACTGTAGAGCTCATTACTTCTGTTTGTTTACGAATTGATTCTAAGTGAACCAATTTGAACAATTCTTCAACGAATTCTGGATACAAGCCTAAACCACTTGCTTGTTTAGCACGGTCAGCATGAACTTGTTTCCAACGATCTAATTGTAATACTGCAACGTTGTTATCACGTTTGTATTCACCTAATTTCTCAACGATAGCCATACGAGCTGCTAATACTTCCATTAATTCACGGTCGATATTATCAATTTTAGCACGCATTGCCGCTAATTCGTCAGTAAATTCAGCACCATAATTTGCTTGACGCACTTCTAATTCACGTAACATTGTTCCTAAAGCTTCAGGAGTCAATTGTTGTGAAGCATCAGACCAAGCAGCATCTGGATCACGGTGAGTTTCGATAATCATCCCGTCATAATTCAAATCAAGAATTCTTTGAGACAATTCCATCAACAACGAACGCTTTCCAGCCATGTGAGATGGGTCACCGATGATAGGTAATTGAGGAAACAAACGTTTCATCTCAACAGCCATTTGCCACATTGGTGAGTTACGATACTTTACTTCTTGAGCATTAGAAAAACCACGGTGAATAGCACCTAATTTTTTAATGCCTGATCCTTGCAAACGTTCAAAAGCACCAACCCAAAGTGCTAAGTCTGGATTTACAGGGTTTTTAACTAATACAGGAATATCAACACCTTTAAGAGCGTCAGCTAAATCTTGTACGTTAAAAGGGTTCACTGTAGTTCTAGCACCAATCCATAATACATCTACTCCATATTTAAGAGCAAGTTCTATGTGTTCAGGAGTTGCTACTTCGATAGCTAATGGTAATCCAGTTTGTTTTTTTGCTTCAACAAGCCATTTTAAAGCTGGTTCTCCCATTCCTTCAAAACTTCCTGGACGTGTGCGTGGTTTCCACACACCTGCACGCATGATATGGGCATATCCTTCTGCTTTAATTCTATTAGCAGTTTCCAACACTTGTTCTTCCGTCTCGGCTGAACATGGACCTGCGATAATCAAGGGTTTGCCGTCAGTTTTTATCCATTCCTGCATCGGCACTACATCTAAATTTGCGTTCATTTGGCAAACAGTATTAAGTAAAATCAACTGCTATTATCTATACTCTATCAATTTCTCATTCTCTAAGATTCTAAAATCTTCAAAAAAATTAATTTTTTTTCAAACAACAGTTAACAAATTTTCAAAACATTATTTTGTAACAAACAGTATCAACCTCCATAATATTTCATTTAATATTGTAAAAGCTTTATTTAAATTTGATTAAGCTCTCCCTCTAAAATCTGAGTAAATACTAAACTAAAAAATTTAATCCGATAAAATTTGTTTTTGTATTATTCTAATATGCTATATTTGCACGTTTTAGTAAAACAACTGACGACGCTCTAAATCATATTAAACTGATTATCAATCAATAAATTATCATTCAGTTTTAATTTATATACGATTATTCGTCTGTAACATGACCAAAATGCCAGCCACATCAACCCTTAAGGAGTCCACAAAAGTTAGTTTTGAAGATACTTCAATCGCTTTTTCTTCAAAATCTAACTTACAATTGAAGAAGATTTATTTAATCTTCGCAAGTATGAACCAGAATTGGCTCGTAAAGTTAGGGACTTTTTTTATCAAACTCTTTATTTTTCTTCATTTTCCCATAAAAAAACTCATAAAAGTTACTGTGTTTGAACAGTTTTGTGGTGGAGAAACTTTGCACGAATGTAATAAGACAATAGAAAATTTGGACAAATCTCATATTGGCACAATATTAGACTATTCAGTAGAGGGCGAAGACAATGAAAAAAGTTTTGACAAAACTACTCAAGAAGTATTGTTAACGATTGAAAAAGCCAACGAGAACATTTCTATTCCTTTCGCAGTATTCAAAGTAACAGGTATTGCAAGTATGGATTTACTTGAAAAAATCCAGAATGAGGAAGAATTAGATAATGATGACAAAGCCGCTTTCGAAAGAGTAAGAGAAAGAATGAACATCCTTTGCGGAAGAGCTCATGCTTTGAAAGTAAGAATCTTTGTTGATGCTGAAGAATCTTGGATTCAAGATACTATCGACACCCTTACTTATGGAATGATGGAAAAATACAACCAAGAGGTTTGTATTGTTTATAATACTTTCCAGATGTATCGTAAAGATATGTTGCAAAATTTGAAAGATGCTACTCAACATGCTCGTGAAAGTAATTTCCTTTTAGGTGTAAAATTGGTAAGAGGCGCTTACATGGAAAAAGAACGTCAGCGTTCACACGAAGAAAATTATTGTGAACCTGTTCATGAAACAAAAGCTGCAACCGACCACGACTATAATTTAGGTGTTGATTTTTGCGTAGAAAACAGAAATATCATTTCGCTTTGTGTAGGTACTCATAACGAATTTAGTTGTAAACATTTGGTTGATTTGATGCAAAAAAATCAAATAGCTCCTGCCGACAAACACTTCTATTTCGCTCAACTTTTGGGGATGTCGGATAATATTTCGTACAACCTTTCAAAAGCTGGCTATAATGTAGCAAAATATGTTCCTTATGGTCCAGTAGAAGCTGTAATGCCATATTTGTTCCGTCGTGCAGATGAAAACACTTCTGTTTCTGGACAAGCAAGTAGAGAATTTACTTTAATTAAACGTGAAATTGTGAGAAGAAAAAGACTAGCTTTTCACAAAAAATAATATTATTTGAAGCTATTATACTTTTAGATTAAATATTTCGTCACAAAGACAGTTAACATAAGTGTTTCTGACTTTGTGACTTTTATTTTGTAACTTGCGAAGATTATCATTTTCATTAAAATCCAACAATTCATATCAGTTTTTCCAACCAATCGCTCAAATTCAATATGTTTCGTTCCCCATATAAATACTTTTGGCTTACCTTTTTGCTTATTGTTATTGACCAAATTATTAAAGTAGCTGTTCATAAATATTTGCAATATGAAGGTAATGAAGTACCAATTATTGGTAATTTATTCAAGTTGCATTATGTATTAAACAAAGGGATGGCATTTGGGATGACCCTCGAATTTATTCCTAAGCCATACGGCAAAATAGTTTTAAGTTTGTTTAGAATAGTGGCGATGTTTGGAATTGGCGCTTACTTGGTATCATTGGCACGTAAAAAAGCTCATGTAGGTTTGTTGTGGAGTATTGCTGCCATTTTAGGTGGAGCCATTGGGAATGTGGTTGATAGTACTTTTTATGGAATCATCTTCCATAATGCCCCTTTAGATTCTCCTACCCCTTGGTTTCATGGACAAGTAATTGATATGTTCTTTTTTGATATTTATCAAGGTTGGTTACCTGACTGGTTACCTATTTGGGGAGGAACTTGGTATTCAACACCAATTTTCAATTTTGCAGATGCTTCTATTTTTTGTGGTGTTGTAACTATTTTGATTTTCCAGAATAAATTCTTTGAAGAACCAAAAGTTAAAAACGAAACTGTAACATCTGAAAATGAAGTTAATGCAGATGATAATGAAGTAAGTACATTTGAAAATATTGACACTGATTTACAGGAAGAAACAACAGAAGAATCAGAAAGTAAACCTCAAGAATAACAAATAAAATTTTGTTTGAGTATAAAATGAAATCAGAAATTATATTATCAATACTTTGGATAGTTTATGGTGTTTTCCATAGTTTAACTGCCACTGAAAGTTTTAAAAATCTTCTTAAATCAATTTTGGGAAGATTTTCTATTTATTATCGACTGATTTATAACATCTTAGCAGTTATATTAATATTACCTATTATTAAATTTCAGCTTGATTCTCCAACAGAATTATTGTTAGAAAAATCAATCATGAATCAAATTTTGGGAGGTTTAATGATGGGCTCAGGAATATTTCTTGGCTTTTCAGCTTTAAAACAATATGATTTATCTGAGTTTTTAGGAACAGATGTTCTCAAAGATTCAAATAAAAAGAAACAGCCATTATTAATTAAAGATGAACTATCATCCATCGTTCGTCATCCACTTTATTTGGGGATATTGATTTTTTTGTGGGGAGCTTTTGGCTTTTTCGGAACATCCTTGCATTTAGTTACGGCAATCAGCTTAACTTTTTATATCAGGATTGGGATTCATTTTGAAGAAAAAAGATTAGTAAAGGAATTTGGGAAGCAATATGAAAAATATCAAAAAGAAGTACCGATGTTGATTCCTAAAATAAGTGATGGAAAATAAACCATCACTTAATGATTGGTAAGGTTTCTGAAAACTTCTTCCATTGTTTTTCCAGAAGTTTTCAAGACCGAAAGCGAACTATCATTTACGATTTTTCCGTGATTAATGATGACTACTCTATCACAAATCGCTTCTACTTCCTGCATGATATGCGTTGAAAAAACAACTGTTTTTTCTTTTCCAATATTTCTAATAACGCCTCTAATTTCAGCTAATTGATTTGGGTCAAGTCCAGTAGTAGGTTCATCTAAAATCAGCACTTTAGGGTCATGAATAAGTGCTTGCGCTAAGCCAACACGTTGACGATAGCCTTTTGATAATTGCCCGATTTTCTTTTTCTGCTCTAGTGTAAGTCCTACTAAATCAATTACTTCAGCAATTCTATTTTGCAGTTTTTGTCCTTTTATCTGATAAAGTCCGCCCACAAATTCCAGAAATTCCTTCACATACATTTCTAAATATAAAGGATTGTGTTCTGGTAAATAACCGATATTTTTTCGTACTTCCATCGCATCTTGCTTTACATCGTAGCCACAAACTTCAACTTTTCCTGAAGTAGCAGTAAGATAACAAGTAGCGATTTTCATCGTTGTGGATTTTCCAGCACCATTTGGGCCTAAAAAGCCAACGATTTCACCCTGATTTGCTTCGAAAGAAATATCATTTACGGCACTTTGCGTACCATAAATCTTCACTAAATTCTGAATTTTTAAAGACATAAATTGAAAGGTAAGAATATGATAAAATTCAGGAATGAATGAAAGTTTTATTCCTGAATTCTTTGTTTGCAACAATTATTGTCCAAACATACTTCCTAAATCCATTCCAGGAATATTTGGCATCAAACCTTGGGTAGCTTTTTGAAGATGGTCTTTGATTTTATCTTCAATATTTTCCATTGCATTATTGGTAGCGGCTACAATTAGATCTTGTAAAACTTCACGGTCAGAAGGTTTAAGTAAGTCTTCATCAATTTCAATTTTCAAGATTTGTTTTTTCCCATTTACCGTAGCAATTACCATCCCTGCTCCTGCTTCACCAGTTTCAACAATTGTAACTAATGATTCTTGAGCCTCTTTCATTTTCGCTTGGAGGTCTTTCACTTTTCCAAGCATTCCCATCATATCAAACATAATCTTCGTATTTTTTGGTAATAAATTTTCTTTGCAAGTTACAACACTATTCATTTAACACAAAAAAGAAAACTCATGTTGCGCATGAGTTTTCTTTTGAAAAAATTTAATTTCTAGTAAGTCAAAAATAATGTTCCTTCCTTAGTAATCATTTGTCCTGTAGCATCTTCTACTTCTAATTTATACACATACATTCCTTGCAATGCTTTTTCACCATTCTTCAAAGTACCATCCCAACCTAACTGAGAATTATTTGGATAATTATCGGTTTCTCCATAAAAAACAGGATTTCCCCAACGATCATAAATACTCATTTTTAGTTTTTGGACAAATCTACCATAAACAATAAATTGATCATTCACGCCATCATTATTAGGTGTAAAGGCATCAGGACTCAATAAAAGTGATGGTCGATAAATTCTTACAATGTTAGAATGAGTATTTTGACTAATACTTCCTGTAGTAGGTTTAGCTTCGATTTGAAGATAAATTACTTGCCCTTCGCTATCTGGCAAACCCTGTGCATTAAAAGCATAAGTATTTTTCAGGTTATTTGCCAAAGGTTTTATTACTAGTCGAGTGGCAGGGTCAATTTTATTAACCCGATAAAAATCAGTTGCAATCGAAAATGATGATTCTGGCGTCCAGTTAATAACAGAAACTGATGAGGATAAGAAAATACTACAAACTTTTTCAGATGGCACCGACTCTCTGTCACACAAATCTTTCCAAGTCATATAATAACAGAAAGATTGTTTATTTATATCAGCTGTGGCATCACCAATTGTATTGGTTGTCGGTACTGTTGCTTGCAAAAATTGATAAGAACCGTTATAAGAATCTGCCCGATAAAAACGGTATTCTAGCATTTCAGTTGGAGTGGGTTCATCAGTACCCGATTCAAAAAAACCCTTGACGTTGATTAAATTATTTGTTGCTTGAACATCAGCGAAAACATTGGCAATTTTAGCAAGCGGTTTTGTTGAAGTAGCTTTAATTCTCAAGAGTTGAGATGTAGATTTTTGTCCATAATTAGTAATAACTCTGTAGATATAATCTTTCCCACAAACAACATCATCGTCGGTAAGCGTAAGCGTTGAAATATTATTAATTGCTGGAAAAAATTTATCAATTGTTACTCCGTCAGTTAATAATCTTTCAACACGGTAGTCGTTATAGACTCCTCCAGTGACATTTGTTAAAGCTCTTAACCAAGAAACCTGAACCGCACTGTTGACCATCGCTAAATTTGCTGGTGTAGTACAAACCTCTTCACTGCTTAAATTAGCAAGGTTAACATTTGTTGTTATAGGACAATTGGCGTCAACAGCCTCAGTTCTAAAGCAATATTGTCTGTTAGCATTTGGTACAATTACTCTAACTTTATCAAATGTAGTCGTTGAAGTAGAAGTATAATTTGATACAGGATTTGTATAATCATAATTAACCGTTGTGAGTGGGTCTCTCATAAATACTTTTCGCTGAATATTATTTTGGGCAAAAACAGCCATTTCAAATTCACGCTGAGTAGCAGTACCAGTAATTGAAGAAATTAAAGGACGTGCAATCGTATTTCCAGTCATTGAAATTGAGGGAGAAGTATAAGTTGGAGCTGGGCAAGTTCCCGTTTTAGATTGTCCTACGATTGTAATTATTCTGTCAAAATTACCCGGAATTGGTCCACTAGATACAGTCTGTGGATACGATGTAGGTTTTACATTAAAAGTAGGGTTAAATAAACTTCCAACAGCCGAAAATGTCACATCATATTCATCGTAATTATTGTTTGGGTCAGCCTCCAATTTCAACCTAATTAAATTGCCTGCACAAACACTATAAGTAGCTACTGGAGTACTTGGCTTAATAATTTCAATAACTTGGCAAGCATGATGATAATCATTTATCGTTCCACTTCCAGAATTATCTCCTTGAGTAATTACATAAATTCCCGGGCCGGTGTACCAAGACGATGACGCATTTATTGTAACAGAAGCATCTCCACCAACGGTGCTATAACTAGCACTTGCAGTACTTGGCGTTGAAGGCGGAACAGACAGGGAATTGTACTGAGCTACTGGCATCAACCAGTAATTAACACCATTTGTACTGGTAGCATTAATTGTATTTTTTAAAGTTACAGTCTCTCCTTCACAAATTTTAACTGGGATATTATTAGAGGCTGTACTATTACCATCGCCATCACCTGTCACTTGTACTTTAATGCCGTTAATACTGAACTCTCCTTGTGCAGTTCCGGGTGGCTCAGCTTTATTTTTACATTGCGCATAAACATTAACAGACATCAGTATTATAACAAGCTGAGTCATCAATGTTTTTACAATTTTATTCAAAATCATATTCATTTATACAAAGTAAATTTCTTCAATACTATACGCAAAAATTGTGCTATAAACTTTTCAAGACTTTTGATTCAGGAATATTTTCTAGTTTATTCCAACAAATTACGACACAAAATCTATTAGAACTGTCAATAACAGATAGAAAGATGATGGATTAAGCTGTTGAAAATTGCCTTAACAAACAAATTTATTACATATTTTTGACTATCCGAGGCTTTAATCTTTAACGCAACGGAACAAAAAATCGTACCTTTGAGGTTATAAAAATACAAGTGAATTGTAATGATGCAGCAACCTCTGAGCCTAGATTCAAGATTTTACCAAGAAAACAATGTCAAAGATAAAATTAGATAGTATCGAAGAGGCGATTGAAGCAATTCGCCAAGGACAAATTATCATCGTTGCCGACGATGAAGATCGTGAAAACGAAGGAGATATGATTTGCGCTTCTGAAGCAATGACTCCTGAATTAGCCAATTTTATGATTCGTGAAGGACGTGGCTTGATGTGTGTTACACTCACCGAAGACCGTTGCAAAGAATTGGATTTAACCATGATGGTTGGTTCAAATACAGCTACTCACGAAACACCATTTACTGTTTCTGTAGATTTATTGGGAAATGGCTGTACAACAGGTATTTCAGCACATGATCGCTCTAAAACGATTCAGGCTTTGGTAGATGAAAAAACTAGACCTGAAGATTTAGGCAGACCAGGGCATATATTCCCCTTGAAAGCAAGAACAGAAGGTGTTCTTCGCAGAACTGGGCATACGGAAGCTGCCATGGATTTTGCTAAATTGGCAGGTTTCAAACCTTCTGGAGTATTGATTGAAGTATTGAACGAAGATGGAACGATGGCTCGTTTACCAGATTTAAGAGCGATTGCCGATAAATTTGATTTGAAATTAGTAACCATCAAAGATTTAGTAGAGTATCGTTTAAAGCATGAAAGTCTAATCAAACGTGAAATTGGCGTTGATTTACCAACTGAGTTTGGTCATTTTGATTTAATTGCTTTCAAACAAATTAACACTGGTGAAACACATTTAGCTTTAGTAAAAGGTACTTGGGAAAAAGATGAACCTGTTTTAGTACGTGTTCATAGTTCATGTATTACAGGTGATATTTTTGGTTCTTGTCGTTGTGACTGTGGAGAGCAATTACACCATGCGATGGAAATTGTAGAAAAAGAAGGCAAAGGAGTAATTTTATACATGTTCCAAGAAGGTAGAGGAATTGGTTTAATCAACAAACTAAAAGCCTACAAACTACAAGAAATGGGACGTGATACAGTGGAGGCTAATCTTGAATTAGGCTTTAAAATGGACCAAAGAGATTACGGAGTAGGTGCTTCTATTTTAAGAGATTTAGGTTTAAGTAAAATCCGTTTGATTTCGAATAATCCAAAGAAAAGAGCTGCTTTATTAGGTTATGGTTTAGAAATTGTGGAAACAGTACCTATTGAAATTGACTCAAATCCTCATAATGAAAGCTATCTTAAAACAAAAAGAGATAAAATGGGTCACACCATTATGGGACATAAGTAAAAAATTAGGGCTTAGTTTGATTCTCTAGAAAATTGAATTTGTCACTTTTATAATAAAATCCACTCAGATGATGAGTGGATTTTTCATTTTATTTGAACTAATTCATTTAAAACAACCCAACACCTCACTTAATAAGAATCTGTAAATCAAATACTTGAAGAGTAAATACAGCATGACCATGCAATAATAAGTAACTATGTATCAAAGGGAAGTAGCAACTAATAAAAGCGAGAAAAAAAGTATTTAATCCCATAATTATAGCATTTGTCAAATGAAACAATACCCCAATTACAATAAAACTAATAAATACCTCCTGATTACAAAAAATACTAACAAAGAAAAAAGCCTCCCAACAAAAAACAATCCATGATAGCAATCGAGATATTCTAATGTTTTTGGATAATAAATTGTACCCATAAGTATTCCCATAAATATCATTTCCCATAATTCCAAATAATGCCTCTCCATTCCTCCATACTTTGGCAGTCAGTTTGGCATAGCCTGAAATAAAATAACTAAACAATAATTGTAATGAAATAAATGAAAATACAATATCTCTTGTAATAATAGTATTATGGATATAAACCAATAATAAACAAGTAGCTATAATGAAAATTACTTGATCAGAGCCATCCATTCCATAAGCACTTCTTGCAGAAAAAATCAGTAAACTTAAGGCTATGCTAAAATAGCAAGGAATTATAATAAACGTAAGGTCAGTAATAATTGAAATTAAGGAGGCAATAAGGAAAATAACTGTTATTATTTTTATCCCATTGTCAGAACATAGCTTATCAAATATTGGGATTTTTATAAAAATAGGATGTCTTAATTGTAAAACATCCCAACTTAATAAATCATGCATCGGCTTTTTATAAAGCAATTTTTCAAGTGCATAAACAATACAACAAATGCCACAAATTAATTTTGTTGAGCTAAGTATTTCTAGTTGAATGTTCATCTTTGATTAAATGTACTTTAGATAAAAGTAATAATTCAGTGTTTTCACTTTTATTGATAGAACAGCTTGCCATTAAAGCGAACTGAATAAATGAGCATTCATTACTATTGATTTGGGAAATGTAATTAAGTACTGTTAAATACGAAACTGAGCCTATTATTACATTTTCATTATCCTTGTTCGTGGATGCTACGTTGGCTAATTCAATAGTTATATCTAAAAATGATTTTCGGGATTTTCGTCCTGGATTCCATATCGCATCAAGTAAACTTCTTGGAGGTAAAAGTTGTATTTCACGCCAAGGAGAAGTATCGCCGTTTTGCAAAAACTCACGATGTAAAATATGATAATTATGCTTAATTGGAGTTGGGCAAAAGAAACGCCAATCAGGAATAATACCAAAGGGGTCTTTTACTCTTAGCTTATAATTACCAGTCAAAGGAAAATGAAACACAACAGTTAATATAAGCCAAGATGAAAAGAACACAAGTATCGCATATTCGTATATATCCATTAAACAAATTTATTAATATTTATGAATTAGAAAGTTTCTACGAATTTTCAATATTTCAGAGGCAGCAGCAGACACACTGATTTGCTTTAAAACAGCATCAGGTAAATGAATATCATAAGGATCAAAAGCATAATTTGGAATCACAAAATCTTCATTCCGTTGAGGGCAGCATATACCAGTAGCAAGACTTACAGCAACAGCAATAGCAATTAAACCTGTAGCATAACCGAGTGGATTTGTACCAATGTTCAATTCAAATTGATTAACTGGTAGTTGTTTGAGAATATCGGCTTCAGCTTTCGTTAAATTAGGTTCGTGTAAAACAATAAACCCTTGAAGTTCTTCTTTTAAATTTTCTTTCTTGTAATGCTGGGTTAATTTAAAATCTTCTTCGGATATTCTCCCACCATTATAAGGAAAAGATGCACCAACTACTTTTATTTTTTCTGGAACAAAAAAACCTTCTAAAAGTGTTTTTCCTCCATATCGTACTGAAGCAAGTAAATTCTGTTTTTTTTGAAGCAACACAGCATCTTCTAATGCTATTTCTTTAATGCCGCTAAATTGCTTCATAAACTTTTCTATAATTATTTGCTCTGTTCCATTCCCCTCCTTTAGGTATTTGTACATTTCATCTAAGAGAGGTTCTCCTTTTTTGGCAATAAACAATGTAGCTGTTCCTTGTTGGGTTAATAGCATTTTACTTTTTTTAAGATCAGGTTGGTACTTTAAAACTTCTAAACCAGAAGACTTAAAAGACCTTGATTCTGTTTCAATCGTAGCCAATTTCAATAGTTCTAATGTTTCCATTTTTTTATGATTTAATTGTTAAAAGAATTATTCAATTCTAGCATGGAGTAATGCGCATTCTTGATGAATGATGCTAATATCCATTATTATAACTCATAATATAAATTGAAAAAAAGACGAGTTTGTATATAATGAAATCATTCAAACTCATTCAGGAAGTGGTTATGCTATTGAAGTGGTCGTTGAAACTTTATAAGGCATGATAATCTCAAGTAAATATATACTCATTCATCCTCATTTACCTGCGAACGTCAACTACTTGAGTCTATGAATAGACGTTACAAACATAAAAAAATAATATATTAATGTGCAAGAAATCAGTTAGAAAGTGAGTCAATTTTTATTAAGCGGTAGTTTATCTAAGATTTTTATTCTTAATGCAAGAATAACATGGATACAAAAGCTAGACTATCGTTAAAAAGGTGGTTAAAATTTCACAGAAAGTGCAACAATTAAAATAGGTGCTCAAAAAAAACAAGGATATAAACTCTAATAAATATTAAAGTTTATATCCTTTAATCTCAGTTAAGTCTTTTAAATATCAATGCACTAATCCAGCTTCTGCACTGTCTCCAATTTCAACTGTTTCAGTAATTGTTCTTTTCCCTAATAAATAAACTAGGTTAGCAATTAATGCCGAAACTGCCATTGCGGCAACCATTGGTAAAGTAGATGGTTCATCGAACATACTGATTACGACCGAAATCAAAGAACCCATTCCCATTTGTATTGCTCCCATCAAGGCTGAGGCTGTTCCTGCATTTTTTGAAAAAGGTGCTAAAGAAAGTGCTGCCATGTTTGGATTGGCAAAACCAATACAAGAAAGAAAAAGGAAAAGTAAGAAAAGCGTAATGCCAAGATTAAGCCAATCATTATAAGAAGCAATTAAGAAAATAAACCCAACCAATACTTGTGTTCTGAGTGCTATTTGAATAATTTGTTCACTCTTAAATCTACGAAGTACAATATTATTTAACTGACTTGCACCAATAAATCCAATTGATAAAAAGGCAAATATCCACCCATAAACTTGTTCGCTTACTTTAAAAACATTCATAAAAATCATTGGTGAACCTGAAACGTAAGCAAACAAACCTGCAAAAGAAATTGCTCCAGTTAGTGCATAAGTGTAAAATTGTGGTTCAACAATTACAGAAATAAAATCACGAATGATAGGTTCTGGCTTTAAAGAATGTGATGGGTCTGGTTTATAGCTATTTGGAAGCCAAAGTATTACCGATAAAAGTAATAAAGCACCAATTACAGTTAAAATGATAAAAACGGCTTGCCAACCAAAAGTAGCTGTAACAATTCCGCCAACTGTTGGGGCAATCATTGGAGAAACGCCCAAAACTAACATCAATAATGAAAATACTTTAGCACTGTCTTGTACAGGAAAAAGGTCACGTACCATCGCTACTGAGGCAACCGTAGCTGCACAAGCACCGATGGCTTCGATGAATCTGAGTACAATTAAGCTATCAATATTTTTCACCCAAATACAAGCAATTGAGGCTAATATATACAAGGAAAGACCGAAGTATAAAGGTTTTTTTCTGCCAAAATGGTCAAATAATGGACCATAAAGTAATTGTCCTGCTGAAATTCCAATAAAAAATCCAGATAATGTAAGCGATACTTTGGCAGCGCTTGTATTCAAATCTTCTGCAATGGCTGGAAAACCAGGCAAATACATATCAATTGAAAAAGGCGCTAAAGCCGTTAAGCTACCAAGTATTAGAATAAGGGAATAGTAAGTTTTTTTTGACATCTTAAATAAATTGGAATAATAAAATCGCTGTTTTTCAGGCTAATAGTTAATCGCTGTCCAGCCAATTAAGTTCCAAAATTACTAAGAAGATTTGGTTTGATAGGAATGTAATCTTATTGATGAGGGAATAAACTTGTTACCATCTCATTAATTAGATGGTAACAAGAACATATTTCTATTTCTTTTTCGTCCAATAATAATAAAAAGGTAAGCCTGTTGCCATCAAACCTAAACCGCTAAGTGCTTCTACTGGTTTTTCTATTAAAGTATTCACAATTAAAATAACACAGAAAAGTACAAAAATAGCTGGAACGATAGGATAACCAATTACTTTATAAGGGCGATGAGCTTCTGGCATTTTTTTACGTAAAACAAACACGCCAAAAGCTGTTGCGCCATAAAATATAAAGGCAGCGAAAATTAACATATCGGTCAATTGGTCGAATGTTCCAGACAACACCAATAATGAAGTCCAAATTGCTTGAATAAACAAAGCTCTGGATGGCGTATTATAATCTGGATGAATATAATCTACACTTTTGAAGAACATTTTATCATTCGCCATCGCATAAAAAAGTCTTGACGCCAACAAAATCGTTGTACTTGCACAGTTGAAAGTAGCCACTAAAATCAATCCTGAAATCAAAATTCCACCCCAAGAACCTAAGAAATGACTCACTACAGCCACTGCGGCTATCCCATTTTTTGATTCATAAATTTGAATAAAATCATCAATTGGTAAAATATAGAGATAAACAAAGTTCATCGACATGTACAAAGCCATGATGATTAATGTGCCGATAATTAAAGCCAAAGGTAAATTTCTCTGTGGATTTTTCATTTCTCCGCCAATAAAACCAACACTTGCCCAACCTTCATAACCCCAAAAAGCACTCAAACAAGCCAAAGCCAACGCTTTAAAAAGCGTAGCGCCCGACATTTCATCTGCATTGTAACGAACACTGTTGGTCGTAATATTTTCTAAACTTCCGTAGTTTGACAGTAAAGCTAAAATAACAATCAACAACATTACGGTAATCATCAAAGCCGTTAATACTCTACTGAGGTTTTCCCCTAATTTTAATCCTTTGTAATTGAAATAAGTTAAAAATATAATTAAAGCGATGGCTACTAATTTTACGCTGAGGTTATCTAAAGGATGTAATCCTATAAAATTTATTTCAGCCAATGAAGGAGCAGTAGTCGGAAATGGGAAAACACTGTTTAAAGATTGTGAAAATACATAAGCAATCGAAGCAATGGATGCTGTACGAATGACAGCGAAGTTGGTCCAACCAAAAAGAAATGCAAAAAAACGATTATAGATTTTACGGAAATATACAAATTCGCCTCCTGAATCTGCCAACATACTGGCTACTTCGGCATTCGAAAGTGTGCCTGCTAAACTAATCAATCCCGCCACAAGCCATGCAATTAATACTAAGGAAGGAGATTCTAATGCGGCTGACATCGGAGCTACTTTCTTGAATACTCCTGTACCAATAACAGAACTGATGATGAGTACTACGGCTGAGGTAAGTCCAATAGAGCGAACTAATTTTCCTTGATTAGGAGGGGTTGACTTCATTTGATGTGGTTTTAAAGGATTGACAATTCTATACAAATTAGTCAATGATTGCAAGAATTACAAAAAAGTAGACATTCGTCATTAAAAGATGCTGATAATGTACACAAAAAGTAATGAACCACAAGGTTTGTTTATCTGGTGAATCAGGACAGAAAAACCTACTCTTTCATTATTCAATGAATCGAAAAGATTATGGGTATCTTCGCACAAGAATCAATATGTTGAATCATTTGCTATGAAAAAACTTTTACTTTTATTATCCATAATCCTTATTTCTATTTCATCTTTTTCGCAAAAGATTAACGAATCCTTTCAGTTTAATATCAAAAAAACCGACACAAAAATCAAAATTGATGGTGTTCTTGATGATGAAGCTTGGAGTAAAACAGATATTGCTAAAGATTTCTGGATGATGACGCCAATGGATACTTCACAAAGTTTAACACCCACCGAAGTACGCCTTACTTATGATGATAACTTTTTATATATCAGTGCCATTTGTCACGAAAAAATTAAAAATAAAGGATTTGTCGTAGAATCTTTGAAGAGAGATTTCAACTTTGGAAATAATGATAATTTTTGGTTTATCCTTGAACCTTTCAATGATTTAACTAACGGTTTTGTCTTCGGTGTAAATGCTGCGGGTGCACAATTCGACGGCATCATTTCTGAAGGAACTAATTTGAATGCCAATTGGGACAATAAATGGTTTTCGGAAACCAAATACTTAGGCGACCGCTGGATTTTTGAAGCAGCCATTCCGTTTAAAACACTTCGATACAAAGCTGGCGTAACCAAATGGGGAATGAATTTTAGCAGATTAGATTTAAAATCTGGCGAGAAATCTACTTGGGCTAGAATTCCAAGACAGTATTTCAGTATCACGCTTGCTTATACGGGAACGATGAATTGGGAAACCCCTCCTCCTACTCCTAAAAGTAATATCTCAATCATTCCTTACGCTTTGGGTGGAACAAGTAAAAATTTTCAAGATGGCTCAGCCACAAGTATCAGAAGAGATGTTGGTTTAGATGCTAAAATCGCTGTTTCATCAGCCTTAAATTTAGATTTAACGGTTAATCCAGATTTTTCTCAAGTAGATGTCGATAAACAAGTAACCAATTTAAGTCGATTTGAATTATTCTTTCCTGAACGAAGACAGTTCTTTTTAGAAAATGCCGACCTCTTCAATAATTTTGGTTTGAGCAGTATTCGTCCTTTCTTTTCAAGAAGAATTGGCTTAGGAGTACCCATTAATTATGGCGCTAGATTGAGCGGAAAAATCAATAATAACCTCAGAATCGGTGTGATGAATATCCAAACTGGAACAAGTGATTTGGATAATCGTCCGGGACAAAATTTTTCGGCATTGGTACTTCAACAAAAAGTATTTAGTCGTTCGAATATCAGTATGATGCTTTTAAATAAGCAGTCGCTTAATTATGACGAAATTATCAATAAAGGCTATAATCAGTACAACAGAAACTTTGGTTTTGAATACAATTTAGCTTCAGCAAGTAATTTGTGGACGGGCAAAGCCATGTACTTAAAATCATACAGCCCAAACACAAAAGGCGATGATTTTGTAAGTGCTTTTAATGTGTATCATAATGGTTTGAATTTCTTTGGAAGTATTCAATACGAATATGTTGGAAGCAATTATAATCCTGAAATTGGCTATGTTCCTCGTGTTGGTTATCATAAAATTGCAATGCCATTACAATATAATTTTTATCCGAAACAGAAAGAAAGTATTGTTCAATATCATGCTCCCGCCTTTACTTCAAATACATATTGGAATACAGAAAAAGTGCTGACCGACTTTCAACGCCAATATTATTACTTGGTTACTATGAAAGATAGAAGTAGTTTGACTGCTTATTATGAAACCAATTATATCAAGCTTCCACGCCCTTTCGACCCAACTAATAAAGGAAGTGATGATAAATTAGCAGTAGGTAGCGAACATCGTTTTAGTTCTTTTAATCTTAATTATTTATCTACCCCAAGAAAAAGATATACTTTTGGTTTTACAGGAAGTTATGGAAGTTATTTTGGCGATGGAAAATTACTCAGTATTTCAAGTGATTTTGGTTATCGTTTCCAGCCTTATGTTAGTTTATCAGCCAATATCAATTATGTTGATATTAGTGATGTAAAAATTCCTGTGAAAGACCAAGCTGATAAAATTGTGAAATCAAATTTTTGGTTAGTTAGTCCAAAAATTGATATTACTTTTACCAATAAATTATTCTGGACAACCTTTATTCAGTACAACGAACAAGTACAAAATGTAAATATTAACAGTCGTGTGCAATGGCGTTACAAACCAGCCTCAGATATATTTTTGGTTTATACCGATAATTATATTCCCGGAAGTTTGAATATTAAAAACAGAGCAATCGTCTTGAAATTTACTTATTGGTGGAATTTGTGATAAGCTATCAGCTTTCGGTCATCGGCTATCAGATAAGTGAATCAAGAAATAAATTCACTCCTTTAACATATTTAAAAATGATTAGTGAAAGTTGATTTTACCCGCAGATTTTCGCAGATTAGTACGTAGATTTTAAAAATCCAAGTCCGTAAGCCTGAAAGCCGATGACTGAAAGCTGAAAGCCATAAAATCATGAAACCCAAAATCACCATAGAATACTGCCCGAAATGTAATTGGCTGATGCGTTCGGCTTGGATGGCACAAGAATTACTGACAACTTTTGTTGAAGAATTAGGCGAAGTAGGTTTACGCCCAAGTGAAGTGTCTGGGCGTTTTCAAGTTTTTTTAGAAAATGAAGTGATTTTTGATAGAAAAAGAGAAGGACATTTTCCAGAAGCAAAGGAACTCAAACAAATTGTTCGAGACCTTGTTTGTCCAGAAAAAAGCTTGGGACATTCCGATAAAAAATCTACTTAAAAAAATACATTGCAATGGCAAATGATAAAACCGATGCTGCAAAACCAAACATAAAAACAGTATAAGATACCCTCAAGTATTTATATTTTATGCCCAATACTTTGCCCAAATAATAAATATCACGAGTCATACTGGCATAAAGGAAATCTGAATCATTCATCATTTCACGCATTCCCCATTCATAATCGGTCAATTCCATTTGGTGAAAATTTCCAAAAAAGAGTAAGTTTGCCTTTTTCTCTTCAATATCTTCACGGGTAAATCTACCAGAAGTAACATTTGGACGAACAGCCAAAATCGCAAAAATAGTAGCGACTAAGCAAACAATTGTCAATAAAGCTGTTGGTAAAATCAAGTTTGGCCAATCCTCCAATTTTCTTGCCAATACACTGAGAACCAACGAAATAATAATTGAATTAACCGAAATCATTATGTTGGCTTTGTTATCAGCCATAGCAGAAAGTTGAAAGTGGTTTGTTGATGTTGTTCTAAACATCGTTTCTATTCCACGGTCTGGTTTTTTCAGTTTTTCGGTTTCTTTTCTGAGTTTCTTATCAAACTTACTTTCGTGAATTTCTGAAATAGCTGGAATGGGAATTTCAAAATTACCTTCTCCTTGAAATTCAGCCAATTTCAATATACCTTTTTTCAAATTTTCTTGTTTTGAGGCTTCAAAATGTTCACGAGCGTATTCTGTAAAATAATGATGATTTTGAATTAATTCTACTGTCGATTCCCACCATTTCTTTTCTCCGATACTTTGCAAAATCGCACAAAACTCCACCCGCAAAGCTTCAGAATAATTCATAAAATCAGGTGAACCCAAATGTGATAAATCGGCATCACAAAGAATCATTTCCTTTTCATTCTGTGGATTTTGAGGCATTTTTGTTGCTTCAATACAGCCCAAAACTTTGTTTATACGCTTTTCAGGAACTTCTAAGCCTTCCAAAAACGTTTTCGCCATAAGTTTACTTCTATCCTCATGTTTGATACATCCTTCTTGGTAACCGACATCATGTAGCCAAGCAGCAATCAGAATCGTTTCCAACGCTTTATCTGAAAGGTCAGAAGCTTTACCAATTTCCTCCGAAACTTTTACCACATGTTGGGTATGTCCCAAATTATGATAAATCAATTCCGAAGGTAATTTCTTTAAAATTCCTTCAGCATATTCTTGTACCTTTATGAGCAATTCCGTTTGCATAATATACTTAAAACATTAAAATAAAAGCATAATGATCTCTTCCAAAACTTTAATTCTACTAACTTTCGTTCCATTGTCGTTCTTTTCTTGTGAAAGTAAAAACAAACACCAAGAAAAAGACATCAAACAAGAAGATTCTGAGGCATTTAAGCTTCAGTATGATTTTGAAAATCCTACTGAAAAAATCGTTCTACCGAATAGTCTTCAAGAAATTTCTGGACTGTCATTTTATAAAAATAATCAATTGGCTTGCATTAATGACGAAGAAGGCAAAGTTTTTATTTTCGACTTTGTAAAAAAAGAAATTTCACAGACAATTCCCTTTGGCAAAAAAGGTGACTATGAAGGCGTTGAAGTAATTGGAAATGAAGTATTTATACTGAAAAGCAATGGCATGATTAAGAGCTTTAAAATTGGTGAAGCTTTTGAAAGAGAAATTGATTGTAGCGACCCAGACGTAATTGAATATGAAGGACTTGGCTATGACTCCAAAACTGGAAATTTACTATTAGCTGCCAAGCAAAGAGTAAAAGATGTTGATAACAAAAAGATGATTTATGCTTATGATTTCAACAGAAAAGTATTGTTTAAATCTATTGCCATTCCAGAGGAAAAATTAGTAGGAAAAGATGGAAAAAAAATGTTCAGACCTTCAGGAATTGCAGTGCATCCAATCACTCAGCAAGTTTTTATTATTGCTTCGCAAGGGAAAAAACTCTTGATTTTATCAAAAGACGGAGCCAAAGAAGCTTTAGTAGATTTGAGTCCTTCACTTTATAAACAACCAGAAGGCATTTGTTTTACTCCTGATGGAAATCTATTTATTTCATCAGAAGGCGATGGTGGAGATGGCTATATCTTGAAATTTGATTATAAAAAATAAATCGTAACAGTAAAACAAACGAGCCAATACAATCAAATCGCTGGACAACTCATAATTTATAATTCACAATTCATAACTATTAACAAGTCCATTACTAAGCCTCCATCTTTATCAACCAAAACATATATGAAGACAGCTTTCAAACAGAACATTGTTACAGGCTTTAGTCTATTACTTTCTATCTTGGGGAATGCAACATTGGGCTACAGTCAAACTACTCCCAATTACTCTATCTTTTTAATTGGTGACGCTGGTGAACCACCCAAAAATGGTGCAAACCAAGTACTAACGCCATTAAAAAGACAAATGCAGAAGGCTGGGAAAAATTCTTCTATTGTTTTTTTGGGAGATAATGTTTACCCAAAAGGTTTAAGTAATCTTGATGAACCCAATCGAAAAAATGATTCTACTCGTTTAGCAGAACAATTAGCGATTTTAAAAGATTACGAAGGAAAACCATTTATCATTCCGGGAAATCACGATTGGCAACAAGGTGGAAAAAAAGGTTGGGAATATATTAAAAATCAAGAAAAATTTGTTTCTGATTTTTTGAAAAGAGAAGATGTATTTTTTCCGAAAGGAGGCTGTCCGACACCACACGAAGTAGCTCTGAATGATCAAGTAACGGCTGTTATTTTAGATACACAATGGTGGCTTCATCCTTGGAAAAAACCAGAAGCAGAATCTGACTGTGAAGTAAAATCACTACAGGAAATGCTAGTGAGTGTGAATGATATTTTAGACAGAAATCGCCATAAAAAAGTGATTGTGATGGGGCATCATCCCATGTATTCGCACGGTTCTCATGGTGGATATTTCACTTTAGAAGACCATCTTTTGCCTTTTCATGAATTAAACGTACACATTCCATTACCTGTTCTGGGTTCAATTTATCCATTGTATAGAACATTAATTGGTGATATTCAGGATATTCCACACCCGAAATACAAGCAAATGCGTGATGGATTGGTCGGAATTTTTAAGCAGTACAAAAATGTAATTTATGCCAACGGTCACGAACATAATTTGCAATTGATTCAAAGAGATTCTATCAATTATATTACTTCTGGGGCTGGTTCAAAAAATACGCCTGTGAAAATGGGCAAAGATTCAAAATTTGCGAGTTCACAAATTGGTTTTGCTCGTTTAGATTTCTTCGATAATAAAACAATACTTACTTTTTTAGGAGGGGATGGAGAAAATGGCAAAGAACTTTACAGCACAGAAATATTACTCAATACCAATGCTGTTGACCCAAAAGATTTACAAACTGCCAAAATACAATCAGAAGGAATCGTCCCTAATCCAAGTTATAAAGCGGGAAAATTAAAAGCTTTTTTATTGGGTAAAAATTATCGTGACATTTGGACGACCGCCATCAAACCCAAAACGATAGATTTTGAGCAAGAGCAAGGTGGATTGAAAGTAGTTCAAAGAGGTGGCGGTTTTCAAACGCTTTCATTGCGTTACCAAAATCCAAAAGGGGAACAATTCGTTACTCGTTCCGTAGAAAAATATCCAGAAAGAGCCGTTCCAGAAGCTATTCGCAGTCAGTTTACGACCGATATTGTTTCAGACCAAATTTCTGCTTCCCATCCATTTGCGGCGTTGGTGGCATCGCATTTAGCTGAAGCGGCTGGTGTTTTACATACCAATCCTTCTTTGGTAATTATTCCTGAAAGTAATGTTTTAGGAAATTATAAACGACTTTTCACCAATCAATTAGCACTTTTTGAAGAAAGACCAGAAGGTAGTTTTGCTGGTTATAAAAAAATTCAGAGTACACAAAAAGTTGTTGAGAAACTCGCAGAGGATAATCATAACAATATTGACGAAAAAGAAGTAATCAGAGCCAGATTGTTAGACATGCTTATTGGCGACTGGGACCGCCACGAAGACCAATGGCGTTGGGCAGGTTTTGAAAACAAAAACGACAAAGGACTTACTTATAGACCGATTCCACGTGACCGTGACCAAGCTTTTTTTGTCAATCAAGGGCTTTTACCAACTATTATTTCCAGAAAATGGATTTTGCCTAAAATTCAAGGTTTCGATTATAAAATTCGTGATGTAGCGGGTTTGGCATTTAATGCTCGTTACTTCGACCGCTCGTTTTTGACACAATCTTCAGAAAAAGATTGGCTTTCGATGGCAACAGAATTACAACAAAAAATTAGTGATTCAGTCATTGATTCAGCAGTGGGTCATTTTCCAAATTTTCCAGAACATTCTGCCATTATTGCTAAAAAACTAAAACAACGTCGTGATGATTTAGCTACTTATTCGAAAGAGCTTTATGAATTTTTAAGTAAAGAAGTTGATATTTTAGGAAGTGATAAAGACGAGTATTTCTTTGTAAATCGTTTAGAAAATGGCGAAACCAAAGTAACCGTTTACGACCAAAAGAAAAATGGAGAAATTGGCAGAATACTGTATGAAAGGACATTTGAACCCAAAATCACTAAAGAAATCAGAATTTGGGGATTAGATGGTGAAGACAATTTCCAAGTGCTAGGCAAAGCCAACAAAGGCATCAAAGTACGCTTGATTGGAGGAAAAGGAAAAGATATTTTCAGTGATTCTTCGGCTGTGGCTGGCTTAGGAAAGAAAACTTTTATTTACGACAAAAAAGAAAATACAAGTTTATATTTAGGTTCAGAAGCCAAAGATTTAACAAGTAAGAAAAAAGCTGTAAATGATTATAACCGTGAAGCTTTTAAATACGACAGAATAGCTCCGCTTGGTTCTTTTGCCTTCAATGTTGACGATGGGATTTTTATCGGAACTGGTTTACAATGGACTCGTCAAGGTTTTAGAAAAGACCCATTCGCTTCACAGCACATTATTTCTGGAAATTATGCTTTCGGGACAAATTCATACAATATTTTCTATCAAGGAGAATTTATGGATGTAATCGGGAAAACAGATTTTGAACTAAAAGCCAATATTCAGCAAGGTGGTTTGGTTGATAACTTTTTTGGCTTGAGTAACGAATCTGAATTCAAACAAGAAAAAGGTATTGATTATTACAGAATTCAATATGAAAATGAAGAGATTACAGCACTTTTCAAAAGTCGATTTAATAAATTGACTTTATATTATGGAGCTATCAAAAACGAATGGCATATCAAAGAAAATCCAAAACGTTTTATTCATGAATTTGCACCAACAGGAAATGAAATATATCAAGACAAGTTTTTTATTGGTTTAAAAACAGGATTTGTACTTGATAATAGAGATAATATCATTTTTCCAACAAGAGGTATTTTATGGAATTTTGATGCTACTTTACAAAGAGGTGCAAACGACGTTACAGAAAATAAATATGCTAATTTAAAAACGGATTTATCGTTTTATTATACTTTTAAATTACCAGCAGTTGTTAGTTTGGCTACAC
This sequence comes from Arcicella lustrica, assembly GCF_034930985.1. Taxonomy (NCBI): domain Bacteria; kingdom Pseudomonadati; phylum Bacteroidota; class Cytophagia; order Cytophagales; family Flectobacillaceae; genus Arcicella; species Arcicella lustrica. The sequence goes on along the minus strand of NZ_JAYGIM010000012.1, from coordinate 143,152 downwards.
GTTTCGGTGGTGGGATGAACCTTGCAGATTATGAATTGTATCAAGCTAATTCTTTAGGCGGTTTAAGTAATATCAGAGGTTACAGACGTACACGTTTTTCAGGAAAATCATCTTTTTACAACAATACAGAAATTCGTTTGAAAGTTATCAATATTAAATCATACTTATTTCCAGCTTATGCGGGCGTACTTGCATTCAATGATGTAGGTAGAGTATGGAATCCCAACGAAAATTCAGAGAAATGGCATCATGGCTACGGAGGAGGTATTTGGGTTGCTCCGTTCAACATGGTTGTGATTACGGGCATGTACGGAATAACTGAAGAAAGTAATTTATTTTCTGTAAAAGCTGGATTATTTTTCTAAAAACAAAAAGGAGGGAAATTCAAATCCCTCCTTTTTATTTATGCTAATTTCCATAAAAACATTTCATTTTCCATTCCTTTCAATTTTACAGAACCTACTTGAACAGTATCAATTGGAATCGCTGAAATTTCATCCATTACTTCTTGGCTAATCAATAATTGAGATTGGTATTTTTTATTCAATTGTTCAATTCTTGAAGCTTGTATTACCACATTTCCAGTAATATTATATTGTTGACGAGTATCTGTTCCGATATTTCCAACAACAGCATCTCCTGTATGAATTCCAATGCCTACACCAGTATTAGGAATCGTTCCCATTTCATTCATTTTACTGATTTTCTCAATGATGCTCAAACCAGCTTTGACGGCATTTTCAGAAGGATTTTCTAAAGGAATGGGCGCTCCAAAAGTAACCATACAGCCATCGCCTAAAAATTGGTTAACAATTCCATTATATTCATTGACGGTATTCGCCACAACTTCAAAAAAAACATTCTGATAATTCATTACTTCATCGGCAGTGTGCTTATCGGCATACACAGTGAAGTTTCGAATATCCAAAAACATAATACTTACTTTTTGATGTTTGGCTTTTAAAATACCGTTTTGTTCTAACATTACTTGCACGACTTCGGGCGAAACTTGCTGACCAAACATTTCTACAATATGCTCTTGCGTTTCCATTCTTTCTATCGAAAGTTGAATACTTTTACGGATTTGCATCGCCACATAACCAGCAGATAATCCTCCAAAAACCAACGAAAACGTTTTGAGCAAATACGAAAACATCTGTTTCGTGTAAATATCATGTTCGGAAACAATCGTCCCTGATTCTATCAAATGACTACTCAGAAAAAAGTATTCAACTCCCGCTAAAAGTCCAGTCCATAATGACACAGCAAAGCTTAAACGTAAAGTGGAAAGAATGATAAAAATAAAATAGATATACACCAATGGAGAAAGGACTATCAGAATTGGATGATTATACTCTTGACTCGCAAAATACATCACCAAAGTAAGCAAAGTAATTTCTAATGAAGCATTACCAAATTTTGCTACCAAAGGCATTTGGCTCATAACTTTCAAAAGATACTTCATTGATATCCAAACCGTAAGTTCGTAGAAGGTCATGAATGCCAAGTACAAAAATATAATTTGAGGAACATTTTCATGCCCATTCAAGTAATTTAATTGATAAACTGTTTTGGCAAACAAAGCATAAGAAAGAAAACTAATTGAAAAAAAAATCAATAAAACGCCCGCCCTTTGTCGTTCTCTACGAATATTTTCTTGCTCGAATTGTTTATCAAAATAGGTTAATACGGGGTTCTCTGAAAATAAAAATTTCTTCATCTACTAAATTATAATAATCGTTTAATAGAAATATAACAAATTTGCAGTAAAATAACTCCATTAAAATAAAACTTTATAAAATCTTTTGCGTTTGGTTAGATGGAGAACTCCTTTCAAAAATAACTTAAACTGATTTATCAAAATGAAAAAATTACTTTTATTAGCCTTTTTTACTGTTACAGCTTTTATCAGCAATGTTCAACATGAGGCAATGGCTGAAACCAAATCAAAACCGTCTCCACCAGCTTCCACTTCTGCGACAATCGGAGAAACTACTTTAACAATCAATTACAGTCAACCTGCGGTAAAAGGACGTAATGTTTGGGATGGAAACTTAGCGCCTTTTGGTAAAGTTTGGCGTACAGGAGCAAATGAGGCTACAACTTTTGAAGTAAGTAAAGATGTTACAGTACAAGGACAAACATTGAAAGCTGGGAAATATGGTTTATTTACAATTCCTGGAGAAAAAGAATGGACAATCATTTTCAATAAAGTTGCTAAACAATGGGGAGCTTTCAAATATAACGAAGCCGAAGATGTTTTAAGAGTAAAAGCAACGCCAAAAGCTAACGACATGATGGAACGTTTTACCATCAAAGCAGAAAACAACGGCGACGTAACGTTGATGTGGGATAAAGTTGCTGTTGCTTTCAAAGTGAAGTAATTATCTCTGTTAAAATTTACTCTGCTTGTTTGCCGTAGAACGCAAACAAGCTTTTTTTATGTAGAAACTTATCATTTTATTCACTCATAATAGCACATTATCGAATTTGATGATAATTTCATAAGCGATTTTTAATATTTTTGATTAGCTTTACAATGCTTATAGATGTAAATACTTACCTTTAAAAGTGAAGATTTAATTACAAAAAAAACGCTTAATTATTAATTGGTAATTGTTAATTGTTTCCTGTTACTTATCTTTACCACATTAATCAATCATTAACCTTAATATGAAGAAAGTCCTGATTGCCGAAGATAGCTCAGTTATCCAGAACCTTGCTAAGAAGATTTTAGAATTTCAAAATTTCGAAATTCACTCTGTTAAAAACGGGCAACAAGTGTTAGATGCTCTTGAAAAAGAAGATTTTGACATCATTTTGCTAGATATTAATATGCCCGTAATGGACGGCATGGAATGTGCTAAAGCAGTACGTAGTTTGAAAGATGAAGCAAAAGCAAAAATACCAATGATTGCTATTACTGGTAATGCTAGAAACTATTCAATGGAAGATTTCAAAGAAGCTGGTTTTGATGATATGCTTGCTAAGCCTCTTAATTTTGATGCTTTAGTAGCACAAGTAAAATCACTTACTGAATAGTTATGAAAATGAATTATGAGTTATGAAGCTGTAATTTCTATCATTATATTTCATAACTCATAATTGATACTTCATCATTTTATGAGAATTACCTTCCTAGGCACTGGAACATCGCAAGGAGTACCTGTCATTGCTTGTGGTTGTGAAGTTTGCCAATCTCTCGACTTCCGTGATAAACGTCTTAGGGTTTCTATTCACCTAGAAATAGCCGACAAAAGTTTTGTTATTGATACTGGTCCAGACTTTAGGCAACAAATGCTTCGTGAACGCATTCACAAGCTTGATGCCGTAATTTTCACCCACGAACACAAAGACCATACAGCAGGATTAGACGACGTTAGAGCCTACAATTTCTCTCAAAAAAGAGATATGCCTATTTATGCTCGCCCGTCAGTTTTAGAGCAAATCCAACAAGAATTTGCTTATGCTTTTACAGCAATAAAATATCCTGGCACTCCGCAAATTACACTCAACGAAATTCATAATACGCCATTTGAGGTAGAAGGGATTACCTTCACTCCTATTGAAGTATTGCATTTCAAGCTTCCAGTCTATGGATTCAGAATTGGCGATTTTACATACATCACAGATGTAAACTACATTTCTGACGAAGCTATCGAAAAAGTAAAAGGCTCTAAAATTGTAGTAATTGGGGCTTTGCGAAAAGAAAAACACTTATCACATTTTACTTTGTCGGAAGCGATTGAAGTACTTGATAAAATTCAACCAGAACAAGCTTACATTACTCATATCAGCCATCAAATGGGTTTACACCGTGATGTTGATGAAGAACTTCCTGCTTATATTAAATTAGCTTATGACGGGCTAAGTGTTACTTGTTAACTTATAATAACAAAGTATCTACACGATGCGCATGCACCATTCTTTCACAAGGCGACCATGAAAAAATTGTAAATCTTCCATCTTGCGAAGCCACCAAAGCAATAGCATCACGTTGGTCATATACAAATTGAGCGGCTGAAAGATGTCTCGTTCCTCCATTCTGTACTGGATGTACCACCTGAGGTTCATTTCCTAAAATTGGCTCAGTTACTAAAATTGCTTCAAGCGCTTTGCCAGAGGGTGAACGTCCTATTTTTGCTCCAAAAGCCAATACTTCAAATTTATCGTTAATAATTGTAGCTCCATCAACGGCAGTAAGCCCTGCAACTCCATTAATCGCTTGATTGAGTTTACTTTGAAAAGCATAATTTTGCAAATCAATTCCTTTGTGATTCAGCAACGAAAGCCCTGCAAAAACAGGTTGTACAGAATAAGTAATTGGATATATTATCGAAGAACGCCAATTATCATGCTGTGAAGGCACAATCAGTAATGCTCCTCCTCTTTGGTGCGCTCGCATCGCAACAGCCAATTGTACTAATACGTTCAGAGAGTCATTCCAAGAAGAAGGTGAAGCTACTCCTATCATCGAACCAATTAAAGCAGGACAATCAGGCAATGCGCTACTATTTTCATCAATGATTTTAATCTGATCGCCCTTCAAAACCGCCACATTGATAAATTTCCCAAAACCATCTGTTCTTCTATGTTTTACCACTAACAAACCCGGCTCAACTACTTCTAAAACAAAACATAAACCCGGAATACTGGTGGTTGTTCCCCAAATATATAATTCATCGTTTTCAATCCAAACACCAAGATGAATACCAGCATGTTCAACAGAAGGCGCTAATTTGGTTAACACATTAGGATTAAACGACAAGCTATTTTCAAAAATAAGTGGTTGTTCAGCTAAATGTGGTGGTAAAAAAGCGATGGAAATTTTAGGGAAACGTCCTTCTTCACGACGAAGACTTGCCCAAAAAGTAGTATCAATAATTGATTCTATTACCTGATTACTAGGAATGGGTGCAAGTACTTTCCCATCATGATTAATCGCTTTTTGATGATGAAATATAAAATGGCTTTCAACAGTTTCAGAAACCATTTGAGCTGCTTGGTAAGTAGTGGTGGTCGAAATCATAATTAATTTTTTGGCTCTCTGAAAATAGTTCTATACACAAATTGACACTTATCTCTTCAACTATTAATTTTTGGCTTAGGTTCAATGCTTTAAAATAATGTGATGAAATATCATTTTGTATCAAAAAAAAGCAAAATTATCGTCTAAGTAGATTCTATTATTTTTCTCTAAAATTCGTCTATTTTTCTAATTTTTAACCAAAAAACGCCTATTTTTTGATGAATTTTCAAAAACGAGCTAAAATTTAGTTTTTATTTTTCCCTAAAATTTCGGAAATTAATAATGAACTTACTTTTTTCTACTTTATGAGCCTTACACAACCAACCAATACAAACGAAAATGCTGTTGTTCTTGACGAATTAGATTTCGCTATTTTAGGTCAATTACAAGAAGACGGACGCCGTTCATTTACGGACATGGCCGAAAACTTAAAAACCTCTGCCAGTACCATCCGAAGCAGAGCAAGTAAACTCATTGAAGATAAAACCATCCAAATTGTTGGACGTGTAAATACTGCAAGAGTAGGATTTCATGCTTATGTGCATATTAAAATTTCTGTTCGTCCAGCCAACCTTATTGAGTCGGTGGCTGCTCAGCTTCAAGAATTTAGGGAAGTAAGTTTTTTAGCAGTTACCTCTGGAGATTTCGATATTCAGGTAGATGTGATGTGTAGAGACAATAATCACTTATTGGAAGTAATTAATCAACGTATTCCGAATATTGAAGGAGTGTATCAAACTAAAACGGATATGTATATCAAAATCCTAAAGTATTCACAGCCGGATTTAGGTTTATTGAACAAACCCAAATAAAAAACTCATGACAATAAAAATGCTTTCCAGTATTCTGAAAAGCATTTTTATTGATTTTATCCTTTGTAAAAAACCCATTTACTAATTTCTTTCCAAGAAGGCTTTTTCCCATACATCAAAATTCCTACTCGATATACTTTTCCTGCAAACCAAGTTGTTCCTAAAAAGCCAAAGACCAATAGTACAAAAGATAAGGCGATTTCCCAGTTTGGTACTCCAAAAGGTAATCTTACCATCATATCAATTGGTGAAGTCAGAGGAAAAATTGATGCCCAAAAAGCAATCGGACTATCGGGTTTTTGAATAATTACTTGTGCTAAAATAAACGATAAGATAATCGGAATCGTGACGGGAAACATGAATTGTTGTGCTTCCGATGAATTTTCAACAGCTGAGCCTATCGCCGCAAAAAGTGAACTGTACAATAAGTATCCTCCGATATAAAATAAAAAGAAACAGATAATGATTTTTGCAAGCGAAATATTTTCAATTGTTTGAGAAATACTAGAAAGCGGATTTGTATCTTTTACTGAGTCTTGATACTTCTTGATTTCGTCTGAGCCTGCTCCAGATTTTTTTAAGGTTTCCACTTTTTCCTGAATTTTACCCGACATAATCGCAGTTGTGGCTGTTGAAGCACCAAAAGTAAGTACGCCCCACAATAAAAACTGAGTAAGACCAACCAAACCAACTCCTACAATTTTGCCCATCATTAATTGAAAAGGACGCACCGAAGAAATCATTACTTCAATAATTCTATTACTTTTTTCTTCAATTACGCCATTCATTACTTGTGAACCATACAAGAATGCTGAAATGTACAATATCATTCCAAAAATACCTGCCAAAATCATTGCACCAGTCGAACTGCTGCTTTGTTCGCCACCATCTTCATCCAAAGTATAGGTTTTTGCATTTACATTTACCTTGTTTTCTTCCAGTACTTTTAAATCAATATTGGCTCTTTGTAATTTTATGTTACGTAATTCATTCTGGATTTTTCCTTGAATACTAAATTGAACTGATAAGCCAATGCTCTTTTTACCAACCATTTTTACACCATTAGGATTATCAAGAATATCTTTGGGAATATTCACAACAATGTCGGCATTGCTTTTATATAAGTTTTTCTTGGCTTGGTCAAAGGTAGTTTCAATGAATTTAAAAGTAATATCTTCTTCAGATTGCAATTTGCCTTTGAATAATTTACTTTCATCGACAACCTCAATCGTTTTGGTATCGTTTGAATTTAAAAATAAGTAAAGTGGAATAGCATAAACTGCGGCAATAAGAATTGGCACTAAAAGCGAAGCAATCCAAAAAGATTTTTTTCTTACTCTGGTGGTATATTCTCGCTGTATAATCAGTAAAATCTTATTCATCGTTTTGGGGATTTAAAAGGGAGTATAAAATTGGTTTAGGATTATTTCAAAGAATATCGTTAGCTTCGCCACCAACCACTTTGATAAAAATTTCATTAAATGAAGGAATATTTTCATTGAAAGAAATTAGTGTTACTTGTTCAAGCAAAACAGTAATCATTTGATTTACAGATACTCCTTCAACAAGTTTGATATGAGATTGGGTAATGCCATCATCCAAAGGCTTACTATCTAACACTTCAAAAAACAAAGGATTTTCATTGAGCGTACCAATAAATTCAATGGTATAAGAATTATCTCTGAAACGATTTTTCACTTCTTTTTTAGCTCCGTGAAGTACCACTTTCGATTTATTAATCAATGCAATGTGGTCGCATAATTCTTCAACGGACTCCATTCTGTGTGTAGAAAAAATAATGGTTGTTCCTCTTTCTTTTAATTCTAGGATTTCATCTTTCAATAAATTGGCATTGATGGGGTCGAAACCAGAGAAAGGTTCATCAAGAATAATCAATTTAGGTTCATGAACGATGGTTGCGATAAATTGTGTTTTTTGTTGCATTCCTTTTGAAAGGTCTTCAACATTTTTATTCCACCAATCTTTTATATCGAATTTTATAAACCAATGTTTTAGTTTTTCAGTGGCTTCGGCTTTACTCATTCCTTTTAATTGAGCAAGATAAAGTAGCTGTTCGCCCACTTTCATTTTTTTGTACAAACCACGTTCTTCGGGTAAATAACCGATTACCTCAATATGTTTGGGTTGTAATTTTTCGCCAAGAAGAATGATTTCACCTTCGTCGGGAGCAGTAATTTGATTAATAATTCGAATCAAAGAGGTTTTACCTGCTCCGTTTGGTCCTAGCAAACCAAAAATTGAACCTGCGGGTACTTCAATACTTACTTCGTCTAAGGCAGTGTGTCCTGCATAGCGTTTTACCACATGGTGGGCTTCTAAAATATTCGACATCAACGGTGTGGGTTTAGTTTGTTTTTAGTTTTGGAATGAGTCGCAGAAAGTCTAACAGAATTACAACGACGGTACAAAACAAAAAGAGTTTATCAAAAACTAATATCATTTTTGATAAACTCTCTCATTTGTTTGATAGTCGGCAATATTAAGCTCCTGCTTCTTCGCTAGCCTCAGTACTTGTTACTTCATCTGAAGCTTCAGCTGCTTTTTTCTTTGAAGACTTTTCTTTCTTTTCAACAACTACTTCATCTTCAGTAACAATAGCGATTTTAGCTGCTAATTCTGCTTTCGCTGCTGCTTTTGCTTTTTCTTTTTCAACTTTCTCTGCTTTTTCTTTCGCTTTCTTTGCTTCTTTTTTAGCTTCTTTCTCTTTTTCCTCAGTCTCTTCTTTCTGAAGTTTAGCGTACTTCTTTACAATTTCTTTAGCAGTTTCATCAACAGCCTTCACTAATTTTTTAGCACTTTTTGCATTTAACCCGTGGAGTTTTCCTAAAATAAGGGCTGAGATTTCGTTGGTAAGAGTCTTATTGTTTGATTTCATGATCAATATTAATTTAATATTAAATTATTATTATTTAATTGAAACGAAGGTATCAATAAGCTTGAAAGCAAAAAAGTTTTTTGTGTTAAGTTTTCGAATAACTGATATTAATTATTTTTTGCCGTTAAATATTTGCTTACAAAATCCCAGCAAATTACTCCTGTAGTTACCGAAATGTTCAAAGAATGCTTTGTGCCAAACTGTGGTACTTCTAAACAAAAATCTGCTTGTTCAACCACTTGCTGGCTCACACCAAAAACTTCGTTGCCAAATACAAAAGCATATTTTTTATCAAGTTCAGGTTCAAAACCTAATAAAGATACACTATTTTCAACTTGTTCTACTGCTGCTACAGTATAACCTTCAGCTTGTAATGTTTTGACTAATGCCAAAACATCTTCAACGTGTTCCCAAGTTACAGTTTCATCGGCTCCTAAAGCTGTTTTTTGAATTTCTCTGTGCGGAGGGGTTGCCGTAATTCCACCCAGAAATACTTTATCTACTTTAAAAGCATCTGCGGTTCTGAATACAGAACCAACATTATTCATACTTCTAATATCATCCAAAATTAAAACATAAGGAAATTTTTCTACCTGTTGAAACTCCTCCGCTGAAAGGCGGTTAAGATCATCCATTGACAATTTGCGCATTTTTAATTATAATTTTATGGTTATCGGATTACTCTCAATTCATCCGAAATGAGTGATTGCCATTTTTGTTGTCCTACAAAATTAATACTATGATTACTTTCTGCATCATATTCTTTTTGTAAACGATTCAATTCTCGATACATTTCAATAAATAAAAGTTGTAATTCGCTATCGTAATCATCAATAGTCAACATTTTTGAAGCTTTCTTTTTGTATCGTTCTGCAATCACTTTGGTAATATCAAAATGTAATTGTTCATGAGCAAGATGTTCTTCTGAAAGTGATAGCGAAGTCCAAGATGCACTTTTGAGCATATAAGCTTTTAATTGTAAATCAATATTTAAAACACCGTTTTTAAGATTCGTCAGTGCATTATATTCAAAATTGGTAAAAACTTGTGCAGCATATTTAGTACTCAAAGGTTTACTACCTTCAAAATCTTTCCATGAAAGTTTATACTTGTTTGACCAAAAAACGGTATCGCCACTTATGGGTTTGTCAATCCCGTAATCAGGTTTAATATTCAATTGAACAGCTTTTATTAACAATGGATTTTTATCAAAATTGACAGTCATCCATTGGTCAAAATAAAGAATTGATTTATCTAATAATCTTCCAATCAAATACTGATAACGGTCAGTTACATTAAAACTACGGGTAAAAGTAATTTTTGTTTGAAAGGGTGTTAAATCTATTAATGTGGAATCTCGCATGAAACCAAACTCTACTTTAATTTCGCTAGAACCATTCACAATTTTTGAGTTAACTATTTTTTCAACAACTTTCAGCTCTTTTATTTTAAGTACAATTGGGTAAGAAGCGTTATCTTTCTTAGAAAATCTCGTCAAAAATTCATTACTAGCTTTTACTGTTCCATTTAATAATTTCAAATAAACATCTTCTTTTTCTTCATTGTAAACAGTTCCAATTCTACGTTTATCAGGTCGCTCGTCGATAATTTTCAATAAGTAAAAATTATTGTTATTTAATTTAATAGCCGTATTTCCTAAATAAATGATTTTCTCTTGCGCATAAGTAGAAGTTTGCAACATTAACAGAAAAAAAATACAATTTAACACAAGAATTGGCTTGATTTTTTTATACTTTTTCATATCTTAGTAATAAATTATCTAAATTACAAAATGTTAACTATGTCAAATTCAACACAACATTCAGAAGAAAATGAACTTTCAACTGCTCAATTGATTGTTCTGTTTATTGTTTTTGCTACTTTACTTATTTGGCTTGGAGATACCTTCACGGCGACTGTAGGTATTATTGGCGAAGTAATCGTTTTTATTGTAGAATATAATAAAAAGCATAAACTCATTGACCCTTAATCATTTTTTTAACAAAAAAGAGGTTGTTGAAAACACAGAATAATAATTTGTTTTGCAACAACCTCTACTTTAAAAACTAAGTCATAAAATTGACAACGCTTTTGCCTCTGCTGTTGAAATAATTATTTCAGAATCAACCACGAAATTCTCTTTCTTTACTTTTCCTAAAAAGCTTGATTTCACATCAGTCTCTGTAATAATTGCTTCAAAAATATTATGTTTTTCAGGAGCGATTGATACTAAAAAACGGCTTTGTGTTTCCCCAAACAAAAAAGCATCCTTACGAAAAGCAGAATTTGTTTTAATACTAAAACCTAAACCACGTGGCATTGCCGACTCCGCCAATGCAACAAACAAACCACCCTTTGATAAACGATGAGCAGATTGAATCGCTTTATTTGAAACCAATTTAGTTATTACATCCAGAACTTCTTTTTCTTCGTCTAAATCAAAAGCTGATGATGGTGATGATTCTATTCCTCTGTAAGAATATAAGTATGCTGAAGAAGCAATGTCATTTGTAGAATTGCCTACCAAGTAAATCAAATCGCCATCATTTTTGAAATCAATCGTCATTATGCTGTCTTCACTTTCTATTTGATTTGAAGCTTGTTTATTGAAACACGTTCTTAAAAGATGTTTTACTACTAATATAAGTTCATCATCATTTACATCTTCCACAGCATCAATACTGAAATACTTTGTTTCTTTCATTTCCTCAACTGATTGGCTTACCAGTGTTTGACGAGACTCTTGTTGTTCCACTTTTAGTGTCTTTTAATGTTTATAAAAATATCTTATTGTACCTCGGAAAGCGTAATGGTTTATTTTGTTAAAGGTAAATATATTTCTGACAACGAATAAACAAAAATCGCTTCCTTTTCAGAAAGCGATTGCAATATTTTTATTTTGTGTTTTTTACTTCAAAATACCTAAAAGTTTTGCGAGTTGTACTAGAGCGGTGGTATCTCGTGCATCTAGTTTTCGAATCATATTTTTACGATGGTTATCAACCGTGTTCGAGCTAATAAATAGTTTTTCAGCAATTTGTTTAGAATCGTAACCTTTCAAAAGCATTTTAAGTACATCAATTTCTCTGTCTGAAAAAATATCTTGTTTCTTCATTTGCATTTCGCTCGAAGAAAACGTGGTTACAAAATCGCTATTTCTAAAACTTGTTCTTCCCAAATAATTATCCAACTTCTTTACTAAATGTTCAATATCTTGATTAATCAAAAAACATAAAGTTGGCAATCCTTCTTCATCAAATTCTAGTCCGATTAATTGCACCATCGAATGAAATGATTTTTTACTCGGTCTTAAATACTGAATACCATATCCATAAGCTACAAAATTCTCACGAACTTCACGAGGAGCTTCTTTAATAGAATTGTACATAAATTTCAGTAATTCAGGAATAGCCGAAACATTTTCCATTTTAGGAACCATCATACTCAGCACCATCGGTACTCCCTTCTCCAAAAAAGCATCTGGATGGATTCCCAACGCTAATTCAGTATTTGCTACAAATTTGTAGGTAAGCGTTCGCATATCCAGAATTTGATATACTGCATTGGGCAAAGTAGAGCTAAGACTAAAATATCCTAGTTCTTGTAAATATTTTTCAACCGTTTTTTCTGAAGCACTTCCTGCTACAAGACTCACTGCATCTAAACATTTACGAAACAATTGTTCAATAGAATTATTTGATAACGATTCCATAGTATTTGTAGAATTTACAAGGTTTTAGCAAATACATTTAAAATGAGTATTTTATACTAAAAAAAATCAAAGAAATGTGTAAAATAGACACTTTGGCTATTTAATGAAACTTTAAGATTGCATAACTTTGCATAAAAAATAGGTCTTGAAGTAATTTAATAAATAAAAACTGTCATTAGTCAATGTCAGCTACTTTTATTTACTGTAAAGAATCGTTTCAAAAATGCTTGACCACAACTTTAACTTGATCCATTAGTAAAAATAATCTGACTGCGCAGTACTTCCGCCAGTGTATTTGTTGTCATTAAGTAGATTATTTTTCAAAAAGTCGAAGCTAACCCTTCGGCTTTTTTGTTTTAAAAAGCTTCTAATTGAGCAATATTTTCACTAAATCTTCCTGTGTATCAATATCATAAATACCTTCTGGAAAATCAATACTCATAATTTCATCTCCGTGCTTTTTTAATAGAACTTTTGCCCCAACATCACCATTTAATTTCATTAGTTCTGAAAAATATTTTTTATCAAATAAAATAGGTACGCCTAGTTGATTCGCATACTTGCAGGCAATTATCGAATATTTTGCTTCTGCAAAAGCTTGCACCATTTCTTGCAAAAGTAAGTAGTTGACAAAAGGTTGGTCGCATAATAGTATCAAAGTAGCATCCGAAGTATCAAAAAGCTGTTTTACTCCAAAACTGATGGAGCTTCCAATTCCTTCATTCCAGTCAGTATGGACCATTATTTTTAATTTTTGCTGATTTTCTTGGACTAACTCTGTCAACTTTGGTTGTATGATATTTTCATTAGCACCCAAAACAACCAGTACATTATCAGTAATTGATAATGCTAATTGAGCAATTTTACTTACAAGTATTTCCCCTCTGTATTCAACAAGTTGTTTAGGACTTCCCAAGCGACTAGAACTGCCCGCAGCAAGGATTAAGGATGATATTTTCATACATTTTATAAAGAATTTTTAACAGCTACACCCACCATGCTATCGGCTGTACCATAATATAAAAACCATTTTTTCTTGAAATAGACCAAACCTTCTATAAAAGTTGTACCAGCTTTGTATTGTCCACGCATTTCGTGAGGTAAATCTGGCTTAATAAAACATTCATCCAATCTATTAATAATTTTTGTTGGGTCGTTTACATCAAAAAGCACCTGTCCACCAGAGTAAGTTTCAGCAGGAAGATGTTGGTCTCTAGTTTCTTCTTTAGCATTTTTACCATTGTACAATAACAAAACTCCTTTTGATGTCAATAAAGCTGGCGGACCCGGTTCCGTTAAATCACTATCAAATTTTCCAGTTCTAATGTTCATTACATATTTTAGTTCACCGTTTTCTTCAACTAATGGATTCCAATTAATTAAATCATCCGAAGTAGCAATATTTACTCCTTTTTCACCCCAATACATCCAGTACTTTCCTTTGATTTTGGCAGCTACAATTTTACCATTCACCATTTTAGTAATTATTGAACCTGATTTAGACCAAATATTCAAGAATTTTCCAGAATGTGCTTTGGCAAAAGCTGGTCCATGTTTTTTCCAATGAATCAAATCTTTTGAACTGGCAATACACAATCTAGCTACATCACGATTCCAAGCCGTGTAAGCTACTACATAAGTACCGTCGGCACGTTCAACAATTCGTGGGTCTTCACAACCACCAGGATTATCAAATTTAGCAAACTCATCTTTTGAAGGGTACAAAACAGGATTTTTTCTTCTTGTGAAATGTATGCCATCATTACTCACAGCCAAACCAATTCTGGAAGTACGAAAACCAATATTTGTTCCAGGAGTATCTTCTGCCCGAAATAAAACATAAACTTTCCCGTTTCTAACGATAGCCGCAGGATTAAAAACATCGGCTTTCTGCCATTTTACTGGAATATCTTTCATCGGGCAAGCAAATTCATAACTAGAATCTGCACTTAGAATAGGATTTTCCTTAGGTTTTGAAAAATCAGTTAAAGCCCAATTTGTATTTTGAGCTATAGTTATATTTCCGAGTAAACAGAAAAGGACGAGTAATTTTAATTTCATAATTATATTGTGATGATTGTTTTTGATAAAGCTATCTAAAATTAAACAATTTAACTACTGGCTAATCCGTATTAACGTTAATAATAATTTCTCATTAAACTTTGTCTTATTTTGCTGAAACAAATCAAGCAGTTTATCTTGCAAAGCATTTCCCAAAATCATTTAACATTATCTTTCTTTATGAAAAAGCTATTCATTATTTATATTCTATTGCTAAGTATTCAGAGTATTCGTGCACAGGTTTTTACAGGAACTCAGGAAATTGAAAGGGCTACAAAAGAAGGATTATATACAACAGTAGCAATTGAAGATAAGTACATCAAACCTATTTTGCAAAATGAACTAGCCAAATATGGTAGTGTAGAAGTAGGCAGAAGTAATGTTTTCAGAATTACAGGTGCAAGAATTTCAAGTATTTCATCAGACCCATTGATGGTTGTAAGTAAGATTAGTTCAGACAAAGGGAAAAATAAAATATTTCTTTCAATTGGTTTTGGTGATGAAGTTTATGTCAATAGCTCACATCCAAAATATTTGGCAGCAGAAAGAATACTTAATGATATTGTTGACCAGCTTAAACGACAAGGAGAAGTTAGGATGGAAGAAAAAAATTTGGATGACATTAAAACCAAACAAATCAAAGCTGTCACTGTAGCTGACCGCCTGACAAGAGCACTGGAAAATAATAAAAGAGAAAAAGACAGGCTTTTACTAAAAATAGAAGAAAATAGAATCGAACTTGAGCGCCTGCAAATGGAAGTAGAACAAAATAAAAAAGACCAACTACTAATGAACGAAGGATTGATTAATCAGCAAAAAAAAGTAGAAGAAGCAAAAATCAGGTCTAAGAAACAATAATCATTTAAACTAAGGTGAATCCTTTGGGTAAAAGCTCAAAGGATTTTTTTGTTTTAAAACTCGCCATCAAAAATATCCATTCATAAAGTCAAAAGTACCGTCTATTCATTTTCAGGTTGATAATCTTGAAGCTCGTGATAAATTTCACCCATCAAACGAAAAGAATTATTTAAAAGTATCATTTAAACCTATTTTTTTCAAAACTCTAAACAAGAAAACTAAACAAGCAACAACCATGAACGATTCACTTTATCGCATACCTTCAAAAGGACAATTAGGAGGTGTAGCAGCTGGATTATCAGAACGCTTCGGCATTGATGTTTCCATTATTCGAGTACTTTTATTTTTAGGTTTAGTGTTTACTCATGGTATTTTTTTCTGGATGTATATTATCTTGTGGATAGCATTGCCGGTAAAACATCAATGGGAAACAACGGCCACGCCAGATAACGCAACTTTCAACTCAACATTTACTAACATGAAAAAAGATTCAAGCAAAGTTTGGGGAATTATTTTAATAGTTTTAGGTACAATCTTCTTATTAGATGAATGGATTCCTGATTTCGACTTTGGTAAATTCTGGCCTCTTATTTTAATCGGTGTGGGTGGTTATATCATCTTTAAAGAAAAAGATAAGATTGACTTCAATAACGACAAAAATAACTTCTAAATCGACACGTTGAAATCCGTTATCAAATACAATACTAATTTTGATAGCGGATTTTAACCTTAAAGCTTTTTAACAATGAATTCTAAAAATATATTTACTGGAGGTTTTTTAATCTTAATTGGTTTTCTATTTCTTGGAAAAGAATTTGGCTGGTTTAATATCGATTGGCATGAAATTTCAAGGCTTTGGCCACTTTTATTAATCTATTTGGGGCTAGTTGCTTTTATTGGTAAAAGTAGTCGCTCGGCAACAGTTATAACAATCATTCTACTTTGTGTTGCTATTCCGATTGTCATTGTAAGAAGTTGTAAAGAAAAAGTAGAAACAGCATTCAATGACCATGACATTCATATTGATATGGATGACGATGACAATGATAATAACCATGATGATGAAGATTATCATTTCAAAGGAACCAAACAAAAGCTTGTAGAGTCCATGAATCCACTCGTGAAGAATGCTAAATTTGAGTTTTCAGGCGGTGCGGCTGAATTCATCATCAATGGCACTTCAAATGATTTAGTTGAAGCGGATGCTGATTTAGATTTCGGCAATATTTCACTTAAAAAAACAGGAGATTCAAGCAACCCTAATATTCATTTTGCCTTAAAAGGAAAGAAGAATAATATTCACTTTGGTGACGATAATCACAATAAAATCAATTTGAAACTTAATCCTAATGTAATTTGGGATATGAATTTTGAATTTGGTGCCGGTAAAGCAGATTTTGATTTAAGTGAGTACAAAATCAATAAACTATCAATTAAGACAGGCGTAACCGAAACAGACGTTAAATTAGGCGATAAAGTAGATAACCTAGATGTTCAAGTTGAATCAGGCTTAACTTCAATCGAATTTAATATTCCAGAATCAGTAGGCTGTAGAATTGATGTTGATGGCGGACTAAACTCCAAAGATTTTGATGGTTTTATTCAAAAAAATGGACATTGGGAAACTCCAAATTTTGAAAAATCTACCAAGAAAATTAACATCAGTTTTGATGGAGGTTTACAAGAATTAAAAGTAAAAAGATATTAAAATTATAGCTCAGTTTGATAAGTAGTTTTCGTCAAACTGGGCTATTTTTACTTTGGCAAAGCTCAATCAACACAGCATTAGTTTCTTTAGGATGTAAAAAGCAAACCAACTTATTATCTGCACCATCTTTTGGCACTTCATTTAAAAGGGTAAAACCCTCATTCTTTAGTCTATCCATTTCTTCATAAATATTGCCTACTTCAAAAGCAATATGATGAATCCCCTCTCCTTTCTTCTCGATAAACTTTGCAATCGGGCTATCAGCATGAGTACCCTCTAGCAATTCTATTTTCGTTAGTCCAACTTGAAAGAAAGAAGTAATAACACCTTCTGAAAGTACTTCTTCTTGCTTAAAAGGCACTACACCCAAAAGTTTCGTAAATAAATCATTAGAAATATTCAAATCTTTTACGGCAATACCAATGTGCTCAACTTGTTTCATCTTTATATTTAATTTTTAAAACCTAAATTAGCTAAAAAAGAAAAACCCCAACCTATAGGCCGGGGTTTTAAATGACTATCTATCTAAAAAAAATTAGATTCTCTTCACATTCACAGCATTTAAGCCACGCTTTCCTTCTTGTACGTCGAAAGAAACAGAGTCATTTTCACGAATCGTTGTTCCAGATAATCCTGTTACGTGTACAAAGATTTCTTCATTAGACTCGTCATCAACGATAAATCCAAAACCTTTAGATTCGTTGAAAAATTTAACTTTACCAGTTTGCATAAAAATTGATATAAAAAAATTAAAAAAAAAATAAAAATACTATCGGTTTGTTCTGATTATACTGCTATCAATATATGCAAAACTTATATGTTTAAATCTCGTAAAAGAATAAGATTTGTCAAGCTAACTCGGCTTTCGCCTTTTACTTCTTAACTTAAATGGTTTAAAAGTAATTAATAACCTTAAATAGAATTAGAATTTAATTCCAAACAACATAGCAATCAGGTCTAAAATAAGTTCTGCTACATTTGTAATGAAACCAAAACTTTAAATAATTCACAAAATACTTGTACTGAATTTCACTTTAGATTCATATTACTGAACCCCATTAAAACAATACTTACACTAACTACAATTTCTTAACATTTGCGGCGTTAAGACCTCTTTTACCTTCAACAATATCGAATGATACTTTGTCATCTTGGCGTAAATGTGTTCCGCCTAATGCTGTAACGTGAACGAAGATTTCTTGTCCACTTTCACTGTCAACGATAAAGCCAAAGCCTTTGCTTTCATTAAAAAATTTAACTGTTCCTGTTTGCATGACGTAAAAAAGAATGGTTGATAATGAGACAAAAGTTACCAAAAAACATTAATGTTTTTGATAAATTAATAGCCCTAAAAGTCTAAGATTGATATTCGAAGCATGTGATAATCAAGGAGAATGTGAATCTAAGGGAACCAACGGACTCTTGAAAACTAATTACTTTGTACTAAAAACTTGTCACTCTTTTTACTATTAATATCCAAATGTAAGTATAATTTTGTGTATTCCTATTTTTATATGAATATTTTTTAAAAAAAATAAACAAAAATATAACTATATTTATAAACACTTACACCATTTCAATACAAATTAGTATTAATATAATACATGCTCTGAAAATACGTTTTAGATTACTCTCTTTTTTTGATAAACCAGCAAAACAATGTAACTTTAATACAGTTTTTATACTGTAACCAATTAAAATTCAGAATTTTGCCCTAAAGCCATGCCAAACACATTAAGATTAAAATACTTTGTTGAACACCACGTTTTTGGTGTTTGTACAAAAATTGGTGAGAAATTAGGAATTTCTACCAGTAGTATTCGTCTGTATTTTGTTTATGTTTCATTTATTACTGTTGGCTCTCCTATTATCATTTATTTAGTATTGGCATTTTGGATGAATATCCGCCGTTATTTACGCCAATACAAAAGTCCCTCAGTTTGGGAATTATAAAATTACTTCTGTAATTTATTGTAAGTTTGTACATCATCTACGAAATGTTGCCAAACAACATTTCTTCTGTAAACAGTTGATATAACGTCTTTTCGTTGAATTTGTTTCCTTTTTTTATACCAGCTTAGGAAATGAGCATAAAAATCAAAATGTGCTCTGGCTACTGCCCAACAATCCTCCCAACTATCAAATAGAAGGAATTTAATTCCAGCCACTCCATCCAAAATTAATCTTGTAAAAATTGCTAGGGAAAAACCTTTGTCAGGATGATTTTTATACAACATGGCTAATCCATTTCTGAAATTCAAAAAAGTCTTATAAGGATTTGATTTATGCAAGGTTCCACCACCTACATGATATACTTCAGAACTTCCACAAGCATAAACTTTATAGCCAGCATGGTGGATTCGCCAACAAAGGTCAATCTCTTCCATGTGTGCAAAGAAATCGCCATCAAAACCTCCTACTTGATGAAATACTTCTGCTCTAACAAACATACAAGCACCAGTTGCCCAAAAAACTTCATGGTTATCGTCATACTGTTTTAAATCTTGTTCAATTTCTTGAAAGATTCTTCCACGACAAAAAGGATAACCGAGATGGTCGATAAATCCACCAGCCGCACCAGCATATTCAAAATGGCTTTTCTGATGAAATGCTTTTATTTTAGGTTGGCAGGCAGCAATTGTTTTATCATTATTCATCAATTCAATCACTGGCTCAATCCAATTAGGAGTTACCTCCACATCAGAATTCAGCAACACGTAATATTCAGCTTCGACGAATTCAAGTGCTTCGTTATATCCTTGGGCAAAACCGTGATTTTCTTTGAGCTCAATAATCTTAACGGAAGGGAATCCTGTTTTTAATAATTCCAGAGAACAATCGGTAGAAGCATTATCAGCAACATAAATAGTTGCATCAGAAGAGTATTGTATAACAGAGGGTAAAAAATCAGCTAAATGTTTTTGACCATTATAATTTAAAATGACTACTGCGATTTGATTCATAAAGGAATTTTAGCTATTTTAGGAAAAAGTGTATCATTAAATTGATGGTAATACTACTTCTTTCTTCAAGCTGATAACAGACTGGATTCATGAGATTTGAACATATTTCAATAATTATCGAAATATTAAAATGACTTATTGACAAAGATAATTTGATTTTTTGAAATACTAATCTATCTTAATTATTTATGGCTTTATCAATTTACTTGTTTAGATTTAAGGATATTTTCAATGACAAATACTTAACTTCAAACTAAATGTCAGACAATTCTATTTTCAGACGCAAATCAATTAATAACGTTTTACAACAAAGTGAAGACTCCCACGGTGGGGGTTTAGTGAAGATTCTTGGTGTTCGAGACCTTACTTCATTTGGGATTGCAGCCATTATTGGCGCAGGGATTTTTAGTACAATTGGTAGAGCAAGTTTTGAGGGCGGTCCAGCCGTTTCATTACTTTTCGTATTCGTTTCTATTGCTTGTATTTTCACAGCACTTTGTTATGCTCAATTTGCTTCAATGGTTCCAGTTTCTGGAAGTGCTTATACTTATGCTTATGTGTCTTTTGGTGAAATTTTCGCTTGGATTATTGGCTGGGCACTGATTCTTGAATATGCCGTTTCCAATATGGTAGTGGCTATTTCTTGGTCGGAGTACTTCGTTGGAATGTTACATGGTTTTGGCATTAACTTTCCCGATTATTTAACTATTGATTATGGGACAGCACATAAAGCATTTTTAGAAACCCAAGCTGGCGCTTCTAAATTTACTGACAGCACTTTATTCGCTGCCAAAGCTTATGAACACGCTCCTGTGTTAGGAAGCGTAAAATTACTTATTGACCTTCCTGCTGGAGTAATTACGATGCTTGTCACTTCTTTGGTATATGTTGGAATGAAAGAATCGAGAAGTGCGAGTAATTTCCTGGTTGTGCTAAAATTAGTGGTAATATTGATGGTAATTTCTGTGGGAGCTTTTTATGTTAAACCAGAAAATTGGTCACCATTTGCACCCAACGGAGCGCAAGGAGTGTTAGGAGGAGTTGCTTCAGTTTTCTTTGCTTTTATTGGTTTTGACTCTATCTCAACAACTGCGGAAGAATGTAAAAACCCACAAAGAGATTTACCAAGAGCGATGATTTATTGCTTAGTAATTTGTGCGGTACTTTATGTTTGTATCACTTTGGTATTGACAGGAATGGTAAACTATACTGAACTAAAAGTAGATGACCCATTGGCTTATGTTTTTCAGAAAATCAATTTCGATTTCATGGCTGGAATTATCTCGGTTTCTGCAGTAGTAGCCATTACAAGTGCTTTGTTAGTCTATCAGATGGGACAACCAAGAATCTGGATGGCAATGAGTAGAGATGGTTTACTTTGGAAACGTTTTTCAAAAATTCACCCAAAATTCAAAACCCCTAGTTTTGCAACGATTGTTACGGGTTTTGTAGTAGCAGTTCCTTCTCTTTTCTTAGATATGGGATTTTTCGTTGACTTAACAAGTGTTGGAACATTCTTTGCCTTTATTTTGGTTTGTGGTGGTGTTTTGTATTTAGATTATCAAGGTTTATCGAAAGATGCTAAATTTAAAATTCCTTATTTAAATGGGCAGTTTATTGTGGGTCCATTATTACTTGTTGCAATTAGTTTCGTCATTTATAACAATACTTTTTTCTCGGAACTTGAAGCCAAACCTCTTTTAGCAGTTTTCTGGTTAGTTTGGGGAATTTTATCAGTACTGGCTTATCAACATAAGTTTTCAATTCTTCCAGTTTTAGGTATTTTGACTAATCTTTACTTAATGACAGAATTGGGTGTAACTAACTGGACAATATTCTTAATTTGGCTCGCTATCGGTTTGGTAATCTATTTTATGTACGGTTACAAAAACAGTAAACTTGCTAAGTAATTTCGATAACCATAAATATAACAAAAGGCTTTCAGAACATTCTGAAAGCCTTTTGTTATGATACTCAATTTCAAAAATTAATCATTACTTCGTCTTCCTGAAAGTAAAGACATGTAATATAACAATTGTGCTAACATACCTAAAGCTGCGGCTACATAAGTCATCGCTGCCCACCATAAAGCGTCTTTTGCCATTTCATGTTCTGGTGGCGTTACTACATTACGCTGGCTCATCCAAGCCAATGCTCTTCTTGAAGCATCAAATTCTACTGGTAAAGTAATAAAACTGAAAAGTGTCGCCAAGGCAAACATTGCCACACCAATTGTCAATACCAATTTATTGCCTGTAGAATACAAAAGCATCATACCAATCATTAAAGCAATTGGCATAAAATTATTAGCAATACTTAATACTGGCACCATTGCACTACGAAATTGTAACATCGAATAAGCAGTAGCATGTTGCACAGCATGTCCGCATTCGTGTGCTGCTACAGCAGCAGCAGAGGCACTTCTTCCATAATATACATCTGGGCTTAAATTAACTGTTTTATCAGCTGGATTATAATGGTCTGTTAATTGTCCTTCAACAGAAATGATTCTCACATCAAAAATTCCATTATCTCTCAACATTTTGTCTGCAATTTCTCTTCCAGAAAGCCCATTCGCCAAACCAATTTCTGAATACTCTTGAAATTTACTTTTCAATCTCCATTGCACGAACATCCCGATTCCTGCAAAAACTAAAGTAATTAAATATATGCCTATCATAGCTATTAAATTTGTTTAATTTTCTCAATTAACGAAGTGGTTGAATAACCTTTTACCAAAGGAATTGTTTTTACTTCTCCACCTTTACCCATAACAAAATCAGCCCCAACAATAGTTTCAACTACGTAATCATCTCCTTTTACCAAAATATCTGGTTGAATTTCCTGAATTACTTCAAGCGGAGTTGGCTCGTCAAAAAGAATTACTGCATCTATAAATTCAAAAGCTGCCATCATTCTTGAACGAGCGTACTCATTCACAACTGGGCGAGTCTCTCCTTTCAATCTTTTTACGGAAGCATCGGTATTCAATCCTAAAATCAATTTGTCTCCTAAATTTCTAGCTTTTTCTAAATAATCAATGTGTCCTAGATGAACGATGTCAAAACAACCATTGGTAAAAACTATTTTCTTGCCTTCTTTTTGCCAGTCCTCAGCTCGCTTAATGGCTTCTTCAAGACTAACAATTTTATTTTCAGTCATTTGTTTTCGGTTTAATAAATAAAGTAATCAAAAAACTTACCGCTCCTAAAGCCAACAACGTAATCATCTGAGAACCGTGTATAAATGTTGCTAAGATAATTCCGTCCTTTTGTGGTAAACCATAAAGTACCAAGGCATTTCCTACCAAAAAATGGAAAGGACCGATTCCGCCTTGCGTTGGAGCCGCCATGCCAAAAGAACCCATTGTTAATACAGTAAGCCCTGCCAATAAACCTAAATGAGCAGTTTCTGGAATCGCAAAGAAAAGTACATAAGCCGAAAGCCAGTACATCACCCAAATTAGGATTGAAAAGAAGATAAAGGCAAATGGTTTTTCAAGATGTTTTACACTCATCAAACCATCCAACAATCCATTCAGAAAGCCTACTATTTTGCTCAAAATGGGTACTTCTGATAATTTTTCTTGGTACTTCCTGAAAAGATAAATACTTAAAACCCCAGCAATCGAAAGGAAAATCAAAAGACCAACAATCAGATATACTTTAGAAGCAAACTGTTCCATAAAGAAATGTTGAAGCTTATCATATTCTAAAATTAAGTTCAGCATTAATACAATCAATAAGGATACTACATCAAAAATTCTTTCCGTTAGTACTGTTCCAAATGATTTTTCGAAAGGAATATTATCTGTCTTTTTCAAGCTTCCGCAGCGAGAAACCTCTCCCATTCTTGGAATGATATAATTGGCAAAATATCCAATAAAAATTGCTAAAGTAGTATTGAAAGTAGAAGGTTGGTAGCCAAGTGGTTTCATCAAAATCCGCCATCTTGCCGCTCGACTAACGTGCGCTGTAATTGATAAAATTGCTGAAAGCATTAACCATTTATAATCCGCTTTCTTGAATTCATCAAGCATTTCAGACAAACTAATGTCTTTAAAAACAAACCAAAGTAAGCCTCCCGCTAAAACAAGCGATATGGTGTATTGAAGGATTTTTTTCATAATAGATTCAAAAAAAGGAATTGAGTATTGCTAAGAATCGTATTTTCTATCATCCTAACAATACTCAATTTGAACTACAAAGACACAATGTACTAATTTACCAATCTGTTATTATCGTCTGGAAAAACCAAACTTGGTTTGTAAGTACGAGCCTCCTCTTCAGTCATCATTGCATAAGCAATAATGATAACAATATCGCCTATTTGAGCTCTTCGTGCAGCTGCACCATTTAAACAAACCATTCCAGAACCACGCTCACCTTTTATAACATAAGTTTCAAAACGCTCGCCATTGTTATTGTTTACAATCTGTACTTTTTCATTTTCAATCAAATTGGCGGCATCCATTAAATCCTCGTCAATCGTGACACTTCCGACATAATTCAACTCCGCTTGAGTAATTTTTACCCTGTGGAGTTTTGATTTCATTATATGAAGAAACATAATAATTTTTTAATAAACGTGAATATCAAACAGTTTTACAACACCATTTGAAAATTATGTTGCAAAGATAGATTATTTTTAAGCTTATATAATAACTGGGCTTTTCAAATAATTATGTTATCAATCAAACGGGTTTTGCCCATGAAAGCTGCAATACACAAAGCAGTTTTACCAACTGAAAGTTCCTCAATTGGTAATAATGTATCAAAATCAGAAATTTCAAAATACTCTAATTCAATATCTTCAATCACCTCAAAATACTCCTTGACAAATTGTTTTACTGCCGTTGATGATTGATGTTTAAGTAATTCGGAGGCGGCAGTTAATGATTTATAGATTTCTGGAGCAATTACTCTTTGTTCTTCACTGAGGTTTCTATTTCTTGAAGACATCGCCAATCCATCTTTTTCTCGTTGAGTTGGACAAATCACTAAATCCAAAGAAAAACTTAAATCTTTCACCAAACAATTAATGACTGCGCATTGCTGTAAATCTTTTTGTCCGAAATAAGCTTTATTGGGTTGAACAATGTTAAATAATTTTGATACCACGATTCCTACACCATTAAAATGTCCCGGTCTAAATTTCCCTTCCATAACATTTTCTAATGTACCGAAATCAAACTTTAAAGTTGGTAAACTTGGGTACATTTCAGCGGCACTTGGTGCGAATACAATATCGCAATTAGCTTCTTCAAGCATTTGGCAGTCGGCTTCTAAAGTACGAGGATAAACCGCTAAATCGTGTGGATTATTAAACTGAGTAGGATTTACAAAAATGCTACAAACAACAATATCATTCTGATTTTTAGCGGTTTCAATCAAAGATAAATGTCCTTGGTGGAGTGCTCCCATGGTGGGTACAAAACCTACTGATTTACCTAATTTACGTTGATTTTGTAAATATTTCTGTAAAGTCTTTATCTCAAAAAATACTTGCATGATGTTCTATTCTTTAATTTCTTGAAGGTTGAATGAGTAAAATATGAATGGTATTTATATAACTCTGCAAGTGTTATTATTCGTTCCAAACAGATTCACGTTCAATTTTTTGTGGAATTTCCGTATTTTTTTTATATTTTTGCATAATTTTTATGTGAATCCTTCTTGCTTTGATTGTCTGTTTTAGTTGTTTAACACTTTTTAACAGCATCAAGGCTCCTAACAACGACAACAATGTCTAAATTGCGTATCCTTTACGTTGCCAGTGAAGTTGACCCTTTTCTCTCTACGACTCAAGTAGCTAATTTTGTTAGAAAACTCCCTGCTGCTATGCAGGAAAAAGGGTTTGAAATAAGAATCTTAGTACCTCGTTTTGGGTTAATCAATGAACGTAAAAACCGACTTCATGAAGTAGTAAGGTTATCTGGGTTTACGGTACCAGTTGGTGACGACGATAAGCCAGTAACAATTAAAGTAGCCTCTTTGCCATCAGCAAAATTACAGGTATATTTTATTGATAACGAAGACTATTTTCAAAGAAAGTACGTTTTTACAGACAAAGAAGATAGATTTTATGCCGATAACGACGAGCGTGCAATATTTTTCTGTAAAGGTGCGCTGGAAACTGTAAAGAAATTGGGATGGTCTCCTGATATTGTACATTGTAACGACTGGATGACAGCTTTAATACCTTTGTATTTAAAGACGACTTACAGAAACGATCCAATGTTTAAAGATTCTAAAACAGTATTTTCTGTTTTCAACAATGACTTTGCTCACAAATTTGCCTTTGAAGGACTGTACGACAAAGTAAAAATGTTAAATGTTGAAGATGATATGCTTGGTAGCTTAGAATCAGCAGATTATCAAGGTTTTGTTAAGATTGGCGTAGAATATGCCGACGTCGTAATTACGATGGAAGAAGAAGTATCTGAGAAATTTAACACTATTTTTAATGAATTACCCGCAAAAAAATTGGAATACGTTCCAGAAGAGAGTATTGACAGTTACTACAATATTTACACGGAGTTGGCAAGTGCGTAAAGCATTCATTTTTGGTGTTTTCTTTTCTTTTTTCGCAATTTTATCGGCTTGTGAAGACCCTAAAGAAATAGGTTCTGACGTGTTTGTACAAGACATTGGCTTACTCTATACTGATACGCTAAGTGTTGATGCTTCTACCGTTTTATTAGACTCTATCGCAACATATACTACTAGCAATCTTTTGGTGGGTCGTTTTACTGATCCAGTTTTTGGAGATGTAAACGCTGTAAGTTACTTTCAAATTTCAAACCTTACTGCAGATACTATCCGTTCGAATGTTGATACTGCTGGTAGAAGTAATGTAAAATGGATAACTTACCCAAGTAAAAATGACTCTATCCGTTTGATTTTACCTTATAGCTTTGTTCA
This sequence comes from Arcicella lustrica, assembly GCF_034930985.1. Lineage (NCBI taxonomy): Bacteria > Pseudomonadati > Bacteroidota > Cytophagia > Cytophagales > Flectobacillaceae > Arcicella > Arcicella lustrica. Next base: position 116,190 of record NZ_JAYGIM010000012.1, on the reverse strand, counting down.
AGGCGATACGCTTCAAAATCAATCGTTCAAATTATATCAATTAGCATCCACTGCAAGTCTTGACCCCACAGTTGTTTATTATAACAATAGCGCTGCTCCTGCTTTGAATCCTACTCCGATTGGACAATTGAACAATGTAAAAATTCGCCCAATCCGTGATAAAAGAGTAATTTCTGGAACAGCTGGTAAATTTGATTCATTAAGAATTCCAATTACGGAACCATCTTTTGTGAAGTTTTTAGAAAGTCAAAGAGACATTGCTAAAAGTGAAGCACTTGTTGGAACGGGTTTCAAAGGAGTAGTAAAAGGTTTAGCATTAGTTTCTGAAAGTAATAAAAATGCAGCTGTTGTCGGTTTTTCTGCTGGTGGTATTCAAATGCAATTATATTATCATTATAAATATACTTATACTGTTAGAAATACTGCTAATACGGCTGATAGTTTAATTACAGTAGATACTACAAAATCTAACAATTTCTATGTAGCTATTACCAATGCAGATGGTACAAACTTTAATGCTAGATTTAATAAAATTACAGCAGCACGTACTGGAGCATTAAGTAAATTGACTAAACCTGCTGATGTTTTAACAAGTAGCGAAGCGAATAACCAAGTTTTTCTTCAGTCTGGTACAGGTATTGCGATGAAAGTTAAATTCCCTAATTTGTTGAAATTAAAAGAACGTAACGACATTGCCATTAATAAAGCTGAATTAGTACTTGAACCAAAATCAAATACTGCTGGCTATACACTACCTAGCGATTTAATCTTAGTTGAAGCTACTCCAGCGAATCAACCATTAAGAACGACAACGACTGGTGAAGGTAATTTTGTTTTTGTAACAGGTGAAGGAACTACTTCTTCTTATGCAAGTCGAACTAATTTATTTACTTTTAACATAACAAGTTCTTTACAAAATATCATTGCAGGTAGAGGCAAAAATAATGGTTGGATTATTACACCAACGTTATTTACGACTAACTCTACAACTGGTACAAGAGGACCAGCACTTGGAAAAAGTGTACTAAATCCTGATATTACTCGTGCAATTTTCGACCATAGTAATATTAAACTTAAAGTCTATTATACTTACGTTGCAAGATAATATGTAATTTCTCGAAATAATTCTGGAGCGGAGAACCATAATATGGATTCTCCGCTCTATTTTTGTGGCAATATATTACTGACTATTTCTTCTATGATTTGATTATTAATTTAAATCATCTATTTAAAAGAAATAGTGCTAACCAAATAAACTATAAATATATGTGTGGCATTGTGGCTTATATTGGGCATCGTGAAGCCTATCCTTTAATTATCAAAGGATTAAAACGTTTAGAATACCGTGGATATGATAGTTCAGGTATTGCTTTGTTGAACGATGGACTAAACATTTATAAAAAGAAAGGAAAGGTTGTTGACCTAGAAGCGACTCTTATAAACGAAAATCTAACAAGTACTATAGGCATTGGTCACACTCGTTGGGCTACGCATGGCGAACCCAATGATGTAAATGCTCATCCACATTATTCAGCTTCTCAAAATTTAGCCATCATCCATAATGGTATCATAGAAAACTATTCTTCTATCAAGAAAAACCTACTAAAAAAAGGGCATGTTTTTTATTCTGATACAGATTCCGAAGTATTCATTCATTTCATTGAAGATATACAAGTAAATACTGGTTGTTTACTGGAAGAAGCCGTTCGTTTGGCGATGAAAGAAGTAGTGGGTGCTTATGCCATTGTTATTATGGATGCCACTAATCCTTCACAATTAATTGCAGCTCGTAAAGGTTCTCCATTAGTAATTGGTGTTGGCGATAATGAATTCTTTTTTGCTTCTGATGCTACGCCAATCATAGAATATACAAATGAAGTAATCTATTTAAATGATTATGAATTAGCGGTAGTTCGTGATGGAGCATTAACGGTAAAAAACGTTGACAATATTCTTCAATCGCCTTATATACAAACGGTAGAATTAGAACTTGAAGCGATAGAAAAAGGAGGCTACGAACACTTTATGCTTAAAGAAATCTATGAGCAACCTCGTTCTGTAGCAGATTGTATGCGTGGCCGTGTAAATGCTGATAGCGGACTTTTAGTATTAGGTGGCTTACGTGATTATGTTGATAAATTAGCAAAAACAAAACGTATCGTCATTGTAGCTTGTGGTACTTCATGGCATGCTGGTTTGGTGGCTGAATATATTTTTGAAGAACTTGCCCGAATTAACGTAGAAGTAGAATACGCTTCTGAATTCCGTTATCGTAATCCTATCATCAAAGAAGGCGATTTTGTAATTGCCATTTCGCAATCTGGTGAAACGGCAGATACTTTAGCGGCTATCGAATTGGCAAAATCAAAAGGAGCAACAATTATTGGAGTTTGTAATGTTGTTGGTTCATCAATTCCTAGAGCTACTCACGCAGGAGCTTACACACATGCTGGTCCAGAAATTGGTGTGGCTTCAACCAAAGCATTTACTGCACAAGTAACAGTATTGGCAATGATGGCAATTGCAGTTGCTCGCAAAAAAGGAACTTTGCATGAAGATACTTTCAGAAGATTGTTATTTGAATTAGAAAGAATTCCTTCTAAAATTGAAACTGTTCTGAAAACTGACGAAAAGATTAAAGAGATTGCAGCAAAATTCAAAGACTCAAGAAACTTCATTTATTTAGGTCGTGGATACAATTTCCCTGTAGCTTTAGAAGGTGCGCTTAAATTGAAAGAAATTTCATACATCCATGCAGAAGGCTATCCAGCGGCAGAAATGAAACACGGACCAATCGCCTTAATCGACGAAGAAATGCCTGTAGTTTTTATTGCTACCAAAGATAGTTCTTATGAAAAAGTAGTGTCAAATATTCAGGAAGTAAAAGCTAGAAAAGGAAAAGTAATTGCTATCGTAACCGAAGGCGATAAATTGATTCCAACAATGGCTGATTATACGATTGAAATTCCTGCAATGCACGAGGCTCTGATTCCATTAGTAGCAACGATTCCATTGCAATTACTTTCATATCATATTGCCGTATTGAGAGGTTGCAATGTTGACCAACCTAGAAACCTGGCTAAGTCAGTTACTGTAGAGTAATTTTAGGAGACTTTAAGATATAAGAAGCAAGAATTTTATATATTTTTTAAAGGTCGTCAGGAGATGTTTTTCCTGACGACCTTTTTTCAATGTCATTAAAAATTCATCTAATTACAACTCTTAATTTTCATTGCTAAAAAAGAGCTGATTTTTCTTTCCTTAATTATCATTATAAGCATCATAAACATTCCAAGCCCAAATGGCGAATGGGATAATCCATGTCCACCAAAAGAAGAAGGATGCCACCCCTCCAATTATCCAAATAAGGATTGCCTTGATGATTTGTCCTTTGATTAATTGTCCTAAACCCGGAATAAAGGCCGACAGTAATGCTGGTACTCCATGCTTTTGCATATTTTTCTAGTTTATGTTGGTAAGTAAAATGTTTTTAACCGAGTATTAACCGCAAACATCCTACAGTTAAAGGTTTACTAAAGATATTAATTTTTATCCTCCTTAATTATCTCTCGCTTAAAGAATTACAAAATTTAGTAAAGTTTTCTCTTCGAAAGATTATCTCGAAAGAATCTTTTCATGAGCCGTTTTCCATTCATCATAGTTAAAAACCACTCCTACTTTTCCTTTCTGTAACATTTGTTTTTTCAAAAGTCATTGTGCTATATTTGTAGTGTACTATTAAACTAATACAGTATATGATAACAATCAACAACCTCTCGTTTAATTATGGAAAACGAAAACCCGTATTCCGTCATTTAAACCTAAAACTATCAGCTGGAAATGTGTATGGATTATTGGGAAAGAATGGTGCGGGTAAATCTTCATTACTCAGAAACATGGCAGGTTTGCTTTTCCCAAGTGAAGGTACTTGCACGGTAAATGGATATAATGCACAAGATCGTTTGCCTAGTTTTTTACAGGAAATGTATTTCTTACCAGAAGAATTTTATACGCCACCTGTGAAGATTAAGGATTTTGTAAAGACTTATTCGCCATTTTATCCAAATTTCTCTTTGAAACAATTTTTGGAGTATTTGGAGGAATTTCAAATTTCTGATAACGAGAAGTTTACAGAGTTATCATTAGGACAAAAGAAGAAAGCTTTAATAGGTTTTGGTTTGGCAACAAATACGAAGGTATTGATTATGGACGAACCTACCAATGGTTTGGATATTCCTTCAAAAAGTCAGTTTCGTAAAATTATCGCTTCAGTTGCTACCGACGAACGTATCATCGTTATCTCAACGCACCAAGTTCGTGATTTAGATTCTCTGATTGACCCAATCATTATTTTGGATGGTTCAGAAGTATTATTACATGCTACCACAGAGGAAATTGCTGAAAAATTATCTTTTAAAACAGTTTCTGTCGTAACAGACCATGAAAAAGTATTGTACTCAGAACATTCTATTAGAGGTTTTTCAGTAGTAATGCCAAACAATGGACACGAAAACAATAAAGTAGATTTAGAATTATTATTCAATGCTGCTTTAACGAATCGTCAGGCAATTAAAGACATCTTTCAATAACCTTTATCTGTTTAAACCAATAGGCATTTTACGAAATGGCTATCAATTAATTAAACAACAATATTATGAACAACTTTTTTAGCTATGAGCGTTTCTCTTTACTTGTCAAGCGGCAGTGGACTGAAAACTATTTTATATTGATGATGGGCGTCGTTGTTTATGCAAGTATCGTCTCTGTCATTTATTCAATCAATTTTGATGTTGAGAGCAATTATACCTTAGAAAAAGGTAAGCAAACAGCGATGTTTATATTGGGTCTTTTTGCTGGAGGAACTCTTTTTACCAATTATATCTTCAAAGATTTTGGGAATAATATCCAAACAATGAGCTTCTTGATGACTCCAGCCTCACATTTTGAAAAACTCAGTGTAGGTCTTTTTTACGCACTGATTGCTTTCCCGATTACTCTCTTTTTTGTCTTCGGTGCAGTTGATTACACTTTCGTAGCACTGTCTGGAAACCAATCAAACGAAATACTTTACAAAGTCATCTTAGATACTTATCAAGAGTATTCATTTTTTGTAAACATCTGGGTTGCCTTACAAGTATTTGTATTATTAGGAGCTATTTACTTTGGTAAAATGTCGTATATCAAAACGGCTTTTTCAGGCTTTTTGATTGTAGCAACATTCATTTTATTTGAATATTTATTATTCAAAATCATCATTGGCGACGACTCTCAGCACAATCACAACATCAACTTGAGTATAGAAAACAGAGCAAATCTATCGCCTGCCTTCAAGTTCATTCTTGATGCTTCAAAATATGCTTTGTATTATGCACTTGCGCCATTTTTAGCTGTAGTAGCCTATTTTAAATTAAAAGAAAAGGAGGTTTAAAATGGAATTTAGAGATAACCAAGCGATTTACCTCCAAATAGCAGAATATATTTGTGAGCGTATCCTACTGAAACAGTGGAAGATTGGCGATAAAATCGCATCTGTCCGTGAACTAGCTGTTCAGCTAGAAGTAAACCCGAATACAGTGGTGAGAACCTACGAATTCTTACAGCAAAAAGAAATCATTTTTACGAAAAGAGGAATGGGTTTCTTTGTGTCAGATGAAGCAGAAGACAAAGTATTGGCATTTAGGAAAGATGAATTTCTAGGTAATGAATTACCAGTATTCTTTAAAAATGTTCATTTACTAGGACTAGATTTTGACTTTATTAAAGAGAAATACGAGGCATTTAAAACAGCTAATTTTTAAGCATATAAACCTTATGAAAACATCAAATAAATTATTAGCGGCTTTAGCCATTATTCTCATTATTGGAATGACCTCCTTCACGATTTTATTGAAGACTGAATATAAAAAAGCGGCTACCAAATCGGATATTTCTAAGCAAGAAATCAAATTAAAGGCTTTTGATAAATTGGAAGTATTGACAGAAGATGGCGTTGACATCAGTATTGAAGAAGGCACAACTTATAGTATCAAAAATGCTCCAAATGCCAAAGTAATTGGGTCAACGTTGAAGATTGATAGCCTAACGGATGTGTATGGAAAAGTAATTATTACGATGCCAAAACTTCCAGCTATTACTTTGAAGGGTTATGAAATTGCATTAAATATCAAAGGAAATGCAAGCAAGTTTGCAAATAATACTTTGCAAGTAAATAGCACTGCTACTGGAGATTTAAACCTAAATAATTGCGATTTGAAAAGTATCAATATCAATACTGAAAACGCAAAAATTATCAACAATAAATGGTGGGATTCTTGGCAAAAATATTATCATTTTCACTTAATTGATTCAAAAGTAGCAAGTACCGATATTACATTGAAAGGAAAAGCAAGTTTATCGTTGAAAAACACTTCACTTTTATCGCCAACTTTCAATTTAAGCGATTCGGCAAGTATAAGTATTGAAGGAAATGCTATGAATCCTTTTGTGAAGAAATAGTCATCCATTCTGCCAGCAAAGCCCAGCAATGCGCTTCGCAAGTCCAATTGATATGAAAGAGTTTTGAAGAAGCCATTTTATACAAAACAGGATTTTCGTAGGCCGTCAGAAAACCCGCAATAAAGAAGTGAAAATCATTAAATATCTCCTTTGAAAAATCAGTAAGTTTGGTTTTCTCAAAGGAGATATTCAATCGTGAAAGACTTGTTTCTATCAGTATTCTATCCATCAAAGCTAAGTCTGATTTCTTCAAATAGTTCAACATATCTTCTACAAATTTCTCCCTACAAATTTCCAAAGCTGGAATCGTAAATTTCCCCATCAATCTTGTCACATGATACATAATCAAAGGCGTGCGAGCGTATTGATGAGCTACTTTAAAAGGCTTATCTAAGTACTGATTTGAAAGAATAGTTTGTTGAATGTATTTCACAGAATCATTTCCGTGTTCATCCAATTTTAAATCATAAGCCAACAAACAGTAAAGCATATTCGACAAAGCACAAACATCAAATTCGATGTACATATTTTTGCCAAACCAAGTAGAATAAGCCTTTAAGTTTTTGTACTCCTGAAAAGTATTTTGAATGGTTTTTTGATAAGTATTCGAATGGACTATTAACTTGTTTTTCAACCAAATAGCTTCTTCTTGACTATGTTTTTTCGTAAGAAAAACCATAGCAGTATCATCAATATCATCAGGAATTTTGAAATGATTCAGTTTGTGAAGGATATTTCCATGCGGGAAATGCTGAGATGGCTTTGTTTGAAAGAAATTATAAGTATTTAAACCATCTTTATTCTGAAAAAGTGGATAGGTAGCAATAGCTTTCTCCGTGATTCTATCAACGAGTATTTGTGTAGAAAGAGGCAATTTTCCTTTAATGGAATTTAACGTAAAAACAGTAATTGCCGTAAAAAAAACATTTGTATCTGGACGATAATAATGCAAGGTTTTATTTCCCCGATATGACTCAAAAAGTCCATCGGGGAAATATTTTCTATTTGCAGTTTCTTGTAAATCTGCTATTTTTAAGATTACTTCATCAATTGTCAAAACGCCCTATATTTAAAATCTTTATCCATTAAAAATACCTTCATTTTCAAATCGGCATATTTTCAAATTTTCAAATTCTAAAGATATTTCACCATCGCATTTTCATCCACAAAAAGCTCTTCGCTCATCCGTATCGCATTTTTTTCAAAACTAAATACTTCAAAGCCTTCCGAAAGATACAAATTTTTAGCTCGATGATTATCCGCAATGAGCGTCAATACAATTTGTTTTAACCCTTCGCCCTGTCTGGCTCTTTCAATAGCCACTTGAAGTAATTTTCTGCCCAAACCCAAACCTTTAGCTTCTGGAGCAACATACATTCTGAAAATCAAACCTTTGTGTCGGAGTTTCAAAAAACTTTCTCTTTTAAAACCGACCGTTCCAATCAAATCACCATTTTCAGCAAAAGCTCCCAATGTAAAACTTTCAAAAGTATCTTCCGTTGGAAAAGCTTCACCAACAATATCCATCGGCGAAACTCTGAAAAACTGTGCTTCTTCCGTAATTGCTTTATGCAACAATTGGTAATAAGTTTTAATATCGTCTTCTTGCTTGATTACTCTTATTTCCATTTTATAGCGGATAATCCATTTTAATGTCGGTTCTTTCGTAAAAGGTCTTTTCAATGGGTACTTCAACAAAACCAATGCTTTTATAAATCGAAATAGCAGGTTTTAAAGCCGTATTCGATAATAAATATAATGATTTTGCTTTACGAGCTTTGGCTTCTTCGATGGTGATAATGCACAATTTTTTACCTAAACCTAAACCTTGAGCTTTGGGCGTAACGCCCATTTTAGCCAACTCGTACACGTCATCGCCATCATGGATTAAAGCAGAAGTACCTACAATTTCATCGCCCAATTTTGCTAGAAAAATCTGTCCGCCATTGGCGATAATCTCTTCAGGAGCTTCCAATTGCTCTAAATCGTGTGGTTCTACTTTAAAATATTTCTCAATCCATTCTACATTGATTCTTTTAAAATCTTCTTTATATGCTGAATTGTATTCAATGATTTGCAAATTATTGTCCATGATATTTTAAGAAATTGGATGAATGTTTTTTTCAAAAAAATGAGTATCTACAGGCATAAAAGGAAAAACAGAAGGAATATTTTGCTTTTCGATTGCCTCAAAGCCATTTCGGATATAAAAGCGAATGGCAGCTTGAAGGCGCTCTAAAGTTCCTAAATACAAGTTATTCATTCCTGCTTTTTGTGCTTCGCTGGTTAATAAATCCAGTAGTTTTTGGGCAATGCCAAACTCTTTTCCACGAAATTCTTTTTTGACAAACATCTTCCGAATTGCTCCTACATTTTCGCCACAATCAATCAAAGCGATACTTCCTACTACTTGATTTTCGTGTAATGCCACCCAAAAATCACCATGTTTTTGCTGGTAAAAATTCGGAATGTCTAATAAATCTTGTTGTTCATTAATGGTAATCGGAACTTGAAATTCTTTTTGCTGAATGGTTAAAATCAAATCGACCACTTGGTCAGTATATTGATTTTCAAAGGATTGTATATTAATCATTTTCTAACATCTTAATTAAACAAAAATTTCACCTTTTAAATACGAAGCAACTTTGCCCGCAATTTTTACTCTGTCGCCTACCAAAGTACAAGTTAGCTCGCCACCTCTGGCTGAAATTTGCTTGGCTGATAAAGTACTTTTACCGAGTCTTTCCACCCAAAATGGCGTTAGCGTTGTATGTGCTGAACCAGTCACGGGGTCTTCATCAATACCCGACTGCGGACCGAAAAATCTTGACACAAAATCTACTTCATCACCTTTGGCTGTTACGATAATTCCTCTACATTTAACTTGGGCTATCGTTCTGAAATCAGGTTCTAAAGCTTTTATTTGACTTTCGTTTTCAAAAACTAAGAAGTAATCAGAAATTCCCTTCAGCGTTTCTATGGGTGTTGCATCAAATCCAATGAGTAATTCTTCGGGAGTTTCTGCTGGTACTGGAACATCCACTGGAAAATCTAATTCTAATAAATCACCTTTTTTCTCTACTTTCAAAATGCCACTTCTTGAAGTAAATTCTATGATTGATTTTGGATATTTGGCGTATTCAAAAATGGTATAAGCCGTTGCCAAAGTTGCGTGTCCGCAAAGATTTACTTCTACTGTTGGCGTAAACCATCGTATATGAAATTGCTCTCCTTCGGCGACGTAAAATGCCGTTTCAGCTAGATTGTTCTCAGCAGCAATTTTTTGCATTAATTCATCCGAAATCCATTCAGTAAGTGGAACTACTGCGGCAGGATTTCCCGCAAATACAATACTTGTAAATGCGTCTAATTGATAGATTGTTAGGTTCATATTTAGCTATCAGCCTTCAGCCATGAGCTTTCGGCTTCTTTAAATGGTTTTTTAGCTATGAGCAGTGAGCTATTAGCTTTTTAAAATAAGAATCAATACACAAGATTTTAGAAGTATAAAAGCTCAAAGCTTATTGCTCATAGCTCACAGCTTCACCCTAATTTGTGAAATTCCTTAAAGCGTTCTAAGTAACTTTTCTCAGACCAAGCATCTTCAATTTCCTTTACAGCTATCAGTAAATTATGTTCTTGATTCTCGATGATTTCAGCATTCATTAATTTTATTTCCTCCCAAATTTTTTGGAGTGTCGGTAATAAAGTCTTGCCCTTTTTCGATAATTTCAAATTACGTTTACGAGCGTCCTCGTCAGACTTTTTTGAAATTATCAAACCTTTTTTCTCTAATTCCTTCGCCATCTGAATAATGGCAGGATGCGTAACATTCAGTCCTTCAGCGATTTCCATAATTCCTGCTTCGCTTTTTTGAGAAAGAAAGTAAAAAATTGGAAACCATTTTGGTTGAAAGTCAACTCCGTAAAAACGGTACACATCTTCACCACCACGCATGATGGTCTCGCTGAGTCGTTTGAGCCTACTTCCAAAAGCCAAAGGGCCTAATTCTGATATTAAATCCATTTTATGTAAACAATTACGTAAGTGATTACGCAAATTTTAAATGTTTTTTTGAATTAAACAAAAAAATTTTCTCCTTTTTGCAAAAGAGAAGATTTTCAGGGAGCTGTATTAATTCATAAAAACAAAAATACATTTGCATTTTACAAACCGATTGGTTTATATTTGTTCTATGTTTACGAAATCAGATATCACCAGACAAGCTATTATTGAAAAATCAGCTCCTATTTTCAATACTAAGGGTTATAGTGCTACTACTATGAACGATATTTTGTTGGCTACTGGATTAACCAAGGGAGGTGTATATGGGAATTTTGAAAGCAAAGACCAAATTGCTATTGAGGCATTTGAACATTCTATTGGAAAGCTTTTAGAAGCTTTACGTTTTAAAATCAAAAAAGAGAATACCGCCAAAGACAAACTCTTCGCTATTTTAAGTTTCTACAAAAATTATAGTATAAATCCCTTAACAGAAGGAGGTTGCCCACTACTTAACACAGCAATAGAATCTGATGACAATCTACCTTTTCTGAAAATAAAGGCACAAAAAGCATTGGATGAACTATTAGGAGGCTTAGCATTCATCATTCAAAAGGGTATCGAGTCAAAAGAATTTAGGGCTGACTTAGATGCTGAGAAAGAAGCCACATTGATATTTAGTATTATCCAAGGTGGTCTGATGATGAGTAAATTGGCAGATAACCCTAAAATATTAAATGGTTTATTAGAAAACCTAAAAACTAGTATTAATACACAATATTTGGTTTAATTTTTTTGCCGAAAAATAAACCGTTCGGTTTATTTTTATTCAAATTTATAAAAACTTTCATTTACTCATATTTGAAATTTCGGAATGGCAATCATCAAGAAAATATCAGCACGCTTTACAGGTTTTTATTTCAATCTGTTAGCTTTTGTGCTTCCTAAAAAGCTAAAAAAAGATGGCTTCAACCTTTTTTGTACACCATTTTCAAAAGGGCTCAAGCCACACCACCAAGCATTTTTGATTCCTGCCTTTGCTGAAGTTCTTGAAGTAGATGGAAACAAGATTCAAACTTACCAATGGGGTACTGGTTCTAAAAAAGTATTATTGGTACATGGATGGGCAAGTCATAGTTTCAGGTGGAAATCATATATTAAGGCTTTAGTCGAAAATGACTTTACTGTTTTGGCGCTAGATGCTCCAGCACATGGTAATTCTACAGGCAAAATCATGAATTTAGTTATCTATGAAAGAACTTTGTCTGCATTCTTAGCAAAGCATCCCGATTTACACACAATCATTGGGCATTCAATAGGTGGTTTTGCGACTACATATTATCTAAGTCGAAATCCACAGACATCCATTCAAAATGCAGTTATTTTGGCTGCTCCTGGAAAAGTAGAAGAATTTTTTGCATTTTATGTTCAATTCTTGGGACTTTCAAATAAAGCTATCAGGTTAATTTCCGAGCAATTTGAAAAAGAACTACATCGAAAACCATCGTACTTTTCAGCTATCAATTTTGCTCAACATATTAAAACAAAGGCCTTCATTGTTCATGATACAGGTGATAAATCTACAAATTATCTGGATTCAGAAAATCTAAGTCAAGCTTGGAAAGGCTCGAAACTAAAACTTACTAAAGGACTTGGGCATGAATTGAAAAGTGAAGAATTATTGCAAAAAGTTATCAATTTTATAAAATAAACATCTAAAACGCTCTCTTACAATGAAATACGTCTTAATCATACACGAAGTAAAAGATTATCTATTGTGGAAAAAAGTCTTTGACGAAGCCGCCACCATTAGGAAACTAGCAGGCGAAATTTCTTATCAGTTGCTTAAATATGAACAAAATGCTAACAACATCGTGCATTTCTCTGAATGGACTTCGCTCGAAAATGCAAGAAAATTCTTTGAGTCGCCCGAGTTAGTCCAAATTAGAATAAAAGCAGGCGTAAAAGCTCCTGAGTTTATTTACTTAGAAAAACTAGAAGAAGGAACACTATAAATATCAACGAGATGGATAACAATTATTTAGATAGTGCCATTAAGCAATTTGAGTATTACAAAATACTTGCAGAAAAGACCTTTAATCAAGTAAGCGATGATAAACTTTTCTGGCAATACAACGAAGAAAGTAATAGTATTGCTATGATTGTAAACCACCTTGCTGGAAATATGCTCTCGAGATGGTCAGATTTTTTAACTACAGATGGTGAAAAAGAATGGAGGAATAGGGATGCTGAATTTGAAAACATCATCCTCACCAAAAATGAATTAATAACTAAATGGAATGAAGGGTGGACTTGTCTATTCAATACCCTCAAAACATTAACTAATTCCGATTTAGACACTATCATTTATATCCGAAACCAAGGGCATACCGTACAGGAAGCCATCAATAGACAGCTTGCTCATTATCCATACCATGTTGGGCAAATTGTTTATATCGGTAAAATGGCTACTGATAACTGGCAATCTTTATCTATCCCAAAAGGTAATTCGGATACTTACAACAGTAACAAATTTTCTAAGCAAAAACAGAAAACTCATTTCACAGATGAGTACCTAAAATAATATTCAGCTCATGAAAACATTTCTATCTGCCATCTTACTTGTCCTTTTGCCTCTTATGTTAATGGGACAAAAGCTAACATTAGCTCAACAGGATTCAGCTTTTGTACGTGAAAATTTCACTAAACAAGAAGTGTATATCACTATGCGAGATGGCATTAGATTATTCACCTCTATTTATATTCCTAAAGACATTTCCAGTGAAAACCCCTACCCTTTCTTAATTCACCGTACTTGCTTTGGTTCTTCACCTTATGGACTTAATAATTACCCAAAGCTTCTATATTATTCAAACCACGTAATGCGTGAAAAATTCATTTTTATCAAGCAGGACGTAAGAGGAAGATATATGTCAGAGGGTATTTTTACAAATATGCGTCCTTTCATTCCATCCAAAAAAACTTCAAAAGACGTAGATGAATCTTCTGATACATACGATACCATAGAGTGGTTATTGAAAAACATACCGAACAACAATGGAAATGTAGGATTATATGGCATTTCCTATACTGGTTTTTATGCCATTTCGGGTGCTTTAAGCGGACATTCCGCTATCAAAGCTGTTTCTCCCCAAGCACCCATTTCAGATTTTTTCTTTGAAGACTTCCACCATAATGGAGCTTTTGTTTTGGCTGTTGGCAATGCTCTGCCAGTTTTTGGTATTCATACTCCAAAACCAACCGAAAGTCATTGGTTTCTAGCACATTTCCCTGAAATTAAAGCCAAAGATGGTTTCAATTGGTACAAGTCGATGACACCTCTACAAAATTTCGGGAAACTGTATTCAGATAATTTCTTTTGGAATGAAATAATCGAGCATCCTAACTATGATGATTTTTGGCAAAAGCGTAGTATAATTCCCCATTTGAATCCACATATAAAAATGCCTCCAATATTAAATGTAGGCGGTTGGTTCGATGCCGAAGACATGGTTGGTGTGTTAGATATTTATAAGCATATAGAAAAACACAACGCTGCTGTTTCAAATACTTTGATTATGGGGCCTTTTGGTCATGGAGATTGGTCAAGAGAACAAGGCCACCACATGCAAGGAAACATTTATTTTGGTGATAGTTTAGCAACATTTTTTCAACAAAACATCGAATTAGTATTTTATAAAAAACATTTAAAAAACGTAATAGATAAAGGCACAGTAGCTCCTAAAGCTTGCCTTTTTGATACAGGCAAAAAAGAATGGACAAATTTTGCGGAATATCCAGTTAAAGATGGTGTAGGCTTAGATTTATATCTTCATGCAGATAAAAAACTATCAACAGTTCCTCCAAAAAAAGGATTTCAGGAATATATATCCGACCCCAAGAATCCAGTTCCTTATGCAGAAGGAGTGTTTGAAACCCTTGATTTTTTACCTGATTACATGAGTGACGACCAAAGGTTTGTTACCCATAGAAAAGATGTGCTAACTTTCCAAACTGAAGAATTAAAAAACGATATTACCTTTATTGGAGAGATAAAGGTTAGTCTAAAATTTTCAACATCAGGAACTGACGCTGACTTTTTTGTTAAAGTTATCGACGGTTACCCTCAAAATGAACCTAATAGTCCTTATACTCCAGTAGGCATAAAATTGGCTGGCTACCAACAGATGGTTCGTAGTGAAATAATGAGAGCAAAATTCAGAAATTCATTCTCTAGTCCCGAGCCACTTGTTCCAAACCTTAAAACTAATCTGGATTTTCGACTTCAAGATGTTTACCACACCTTCAAAAAAGGTCATAGCATCATGATTCAAATTCAGTCGTCCGCCTTTCCGTTGTTTGATATTAATCCTCAAAAATTCGTAAACAATATTTATAAAGCCAATGAAAGAGATTTTCAGAAAGCAACCATAAAAATATTCAGCGAAAGTAAAATATCCGTAAACATTTTATCAAACAGAACAAATGGGAAATAAAATATACATTATCGGTGCAGGTGCTGTTGGTAAAGCATTAGCAGTTTTTTTGAAATTAGAAGGTAAAGACGTATATATCATTAGGGGAAGCGTGGACAATATCCCTACACAATACGAGACAATAGCTGTTCAAATAGACCAACAAACTATTTTGAAAGCCGAAATTGAAGTGAGTTCCCTTTCTAGCCATTCAGCATTCGATGGCATATTGGTCGTTACCAATAAATCTTTTGGAAATGAAAAACTAGCTGAAACCTTAAAGGTAAGTGCTAAATATTCGCCAATAGTTCTTCTTCAAAATGGACTAGGTGTAGAATCTCCATTTCTTGAAAAAGGGTTCACAGATATACATCGATGTGTGTTGTTTACCACCTGCCAAGTAGTAGCAGAAAACCTAGTAAGATTCAAACCCGTAGCAGTATCACAAATTGGGATAATTAATGGTAAAAAAGATACCCTACAACATATTGTAAGCCAGCTAAACAACCCAATCTTTCAATTTAGAGCAGAAGAAAACATTCAATATACTATCTGGAAAAAAGCCATTGCAAACTGTGTTTTCAATTCTATTTGTACGCTTTTAGATACTGATAATGGTATATTTATAAGAGATAAAAGTGTTATGGATTTAGCCAAAAATGTGATTAGCGAATGTGTTGCAATTGCCAATTTATCTGGCATTGAAATAACTGAACAGGAGGTAATTGAAAGTGTATTAATGATTAGTAAAATGAGCGATGGACAGCTTATCTCGACCTTACAAGACATTAATAATAAACGAAAAACGGAGATTGAAACACTAAATTTTGCCGTAGTAGCTATTGCTCAAAAATTAGGAAAAGAAAATAATGTAATACAAATAAAACTACTTGGCGAACTTACAAAAATAAAAGCTGACCTGAAATTTTGCCAATAAAACCCTACTCGTTCCCCTACTAGTTCAAGACTAAGTCTTGGACGTTTTTCTAAATTCAGTTAAAAACTGAATTTAGAAACTAGCACAAGTAATGCTTTGCTTGATACTTGCGCTAGTTAGGGAAGATTTTACCGTAGTACGAGTTTCAAACTCGTAGAGCAAAATAGTTAATATTCTCCCATCATTTCAAATCTAATGACAGTTAATAATTCTCCTAATAAATTTTTTCCTTGCCATGTTGCTCTTTTAAGAATCCTTGAGTCATTTTCTGTTAAGCCAACTCCCCATCTATTATCATTAACATCGGCTAATACAATGGTCTTTCCTTTTGTATTGAACAAAGCCGTTTTTAGCTCTTCATTTTGAGTGAATTTTGCTGTTAGGACTTTTTTTAAGGCATCACCAACTGCCATTTGCCAAACTGGATAGTTGCTATAATATTTAATCTGTTTGTTTAATAAAGGTAAATCTTGCAAATGTATTTTATCAGATATTAAGTAAGCTATATTGTCCCTATCCAAAAACAAACATGCTTTTTCATAAACCAAGTAGTGAAGAGCAGATTTAAATACTGTATCATGAGCTTTTATATCTACAGGAAAACATATAGAAAAAGGATGTGTTGACCCTGAAAAGAAGAAAAATACTTCTTCTTCTTTCATATAACTAAGCCTCATTTCTATTTCTTCGATGGTATAATTGATAGGGGAGCTATTCCTAATTTTATCAATTCCCCAATTTGCAAAACCTCCTGTATTGTTTACTACTTCATATACATCAAAGATGGTAGCAAACCAGTGGTCACGGGCATAAAATGAAGTACTTCCTCTTGTTATAATGTCTTTCTCTTCTTGAGTGGCATTGAATAACCATTCTTCATATTTTTGCCTTTCTATTTTTTGATTATAGTCTAATATTTGGATTCGTTGATCAATAGTTAATGAATCACACACTTTATTCCAAATAGCATTATTCTCATCATTAAGAAAAGCCATAAAATATTCAATTTGCTCCAACGTGAGTGTTTCTGGTAAGTTATTGTAATCTATATTTTCCATTTTGACGAATGGTTGTTAAACAGATTTATCCTTGATGTATTTTATTTCAGTCGTTTAGTCAGTCGTTTAGATTTAAGCATAACTTCCGTAACACGAGTTTCCAACTCATAAATTAACTGTTGCTTTACGAGTTGGAAACTCGTGCTACATTTGTGGATAGAAATCCGCCCCCTACGCCCAAACCTGCGTTCCCTCAGTACAATTCTTACACATTTCTATTTCTGAACGAGAGCGAATTAATGTTTGACGAAATTGTTTGTATGAAGCTCCATGCCATAGTTCGGTAAAGGTTTGGGTTTTCATATCACCCAAACGGTGGTGTGCATCTTTATCAAAACAACAAGGCACCACTAGACCGTCCCAAGTAATTACGCACGAATGCCACATTTTCCAACAATGGTTAATCAGTTCATTTTTAATACTATAGCTCCCGTCGCTTTGTTTTTTGTAGCGAGCATACTTATCAATAGTCGGAATTAGGTCAGAACCATTTTCATAATCATAGATCTGAGCTGTTTTTAAACCTACTTCGTCTACCCCCAATTCTTTAGCCAATTGCTTTACTTCATCAATTTGGTGTTCGTTTGGTCGTACAACCAAAAACTGAAAAACAATATGTGGCGTACTAGATTTCAGCTCTTTTTTCCACTTTACAATGTGCTTAGTGCCTTCTATTACCTTCGATAACTTTCCTCCTACACGATACTGTTCGTAGGTTTCTTGACTAGTGCCATCAATAGAAATAATCAATCTATCCAAGCCCGACTCAACCGTTTTTTTAGCATTAGCATCTGTTAAATAATGCGCATTGGTTGATGTTGCCGTATAAACCCCTTTTTTAGCAGCATAGCCCACCAAATCCAAAAATTGTGGATGTAGGTATGGTTCTCCCTGAAAATAAAAGATTAAATAGAGTAAAGTGCTTTCCAGTTCGTCGAGCGTTCTTTTGAATAAATCGCCTTCCAACATTCCCGTTGGACGAGTAAAAGAACGCAAGCCACTCGGACATTCAGGACAACGCAAATTGCATGAAGTAGTAGGTTCAAAAGAAATACTGATAGGCATTCCCCATTGCGTTGGCTTCCCTAAAAGTTTAGAATTATAAAAACTAGTGACCACTTTTAAACCATTCCAAATGCGTTTTGGAGTAAGTTTTGAAAGTAGGTTTAGTCCATCTTTAAGATTTCCGTTCATTTTTTGTTGTACAATTAATAATAATCCACGCCTACGTATAATGCAAGATACCTCCAAATAGATGAAAAGCCAAATTAGGCATCAGGACAAAGTAACATACGCTTGTTCAAATAAAGTAGTAATTTATTTAACGAAATTCCTCGCTTAAAAATATTCAATCAAACAAACATTCAATTTAACTATGTCACATTCAAGAAGAGATTTTATTAGAAAAATCAGTGGAACTTCAGCATTACTGGTCGGTGGAACAGCACTGAGTGATGCTTATGGAAAAACTTTCACCTTAGAATCAACTGCAAAAATTAGTGCCAATGATACTGTCAGAATCGCATTGATTGGTTCTGGAATTATTGGTCATTATGATGCTGATACGGCACTAAAAGTACCGGGCGTTGAAATCGTTGCAGTTTGTGATTTATACAGTGGGCGATTGGAAAGAGCGAAGGAAAAATGGGGAAAAGATATTTTCACGACAAAAGATTATCGAGAAATTCTCATTAGAAAAGATATAGATGCTGTTTTGGTTTGTACTTCTGACCATTGGCATGATAAAATTTCAATTGATGCCATGAATGCAGGTAAACATGTGTATTGTGAAAAACCAATGGTTCATCATATTGAAGAAGGAAAAGCGGTCATTGATGCACAGAAAAAAACAGGGAAAGTATTTCAAGTAGGTTCGCAAGTGGCGAGCAGTACTGTTACTTGGGAAGCCAAGAAAATCTACGAATCGGGTATTATTGGTGAATTGGTTTATGTAGAAGCTACCAACGACCGTACTTCTGCCAATGGTGCTTGGCAATATACCATTCCGACGGATGCTTCAACCCAAACAGTTGATTGGGATACTTATATCGGCGATGCACCCAAAATGCCTTTTGATGCCAAAAGGTTTTTCCGCTGGAGAAATTACAAAGATTATGGAACAGGTGTGGCGGGCGACTTATTTGTGCATTTATTAACCAATTTACATACGATTACAGGTTCTACTGGACCAAACAAAATATTTGCTTTGGGCGATTTGAACCTCTGGAAAGACGGTAGAGATGCTTACGACATCGTTACGGCTTTGATGAATTATCCAGCTTCTAAAACCAATCCTTCTTTTCAATTTTTTACCCGAGTTAATTTAGCTGACGGTGGAAGTGGTGGCTCGCCTACTCGTTTGATTGGAACAGAGGGGGTCATTGAGTTATCTTGGGGTGGTTTGAAAGTAAAGAATTTTAAACGTCCGAAAGCTCCAGAAATTGGAGGATATGATTCATTGGCTACTTTCTCGCAAGCTCAACAAGAAGAATCAATGAAAGCCTACAAAGCCATGTATTCTGAGGAAGATACCAAATGGCAATATGGTAAAGAAATTACATTTAAGGTAGCCGATGGCTATGATTCGAGATTAGATCATTTTATTAATTTCTTTGAATCAATCCGTTCAGGGAAAAAAGTGTGGGAAGATGCTACTTTTGGATTGAGAGCCGCAGCACCTGCTTTGGCTTGTAATAAAAGTGCAGAGATTGGAAAGCCTATAATTTGGAATCCTGAGACGATGAAATTAGGATAAAACAGAAAATACCTTTTCATGATTTTAAAACTCGAAAAGGTATTTTCTTATTAAATCAAAAATAATCTGCACTTATCTTGTTTTTATAAAAATTACTTTTCATCTTGTATTAGAATTAAATATCAGCAAAACATTCCGCCAAATGAATTGAAGATATGAATCAAATCGTATTTTTTGGAATACAATTCTTCATATTTAAGTATCAATCATAAAGATTGATTTATTCTTTTCCTTTGGCAAAATCAATCTTTTAATCGTTTTCTGGTTATTTATCTTGCTTATTTTTTAGAAATATTATATTGGCTGATTACATATTTTAGTTTTTTTACAGATTTTTTTATGGGTTAGGGTTATTGAAAAAGTCGTTGGTTATGCTAACGACTTTTTTACTTTTTTAGATAAGCTTTCATCAAAAACCTTTAAAGGATGGCTTTCTTTTTTGTAAAAAAGCCGTTACTCCTTCTTCAAAATCCTGAGTTTTTCCTGCTAAATCTTGGTTGATGGCTTCCAATTCCAACATCTCTTCTAAAGTAGAAAAAGACGATTGATTCAATACTTTTTTGATTAATCCTATGGCAGAAGTAGCCGCATTGGCATACTGATTCGCCATGTTAGAAACGGCTAAATCTAAGTTTTCTGGAGTAACAACCGAATTGACTAAACCCAAAGCTAAACATTCTTGGGCTTCCACTACTCTTCCTGTAGAACAAAGTTCAAAGGCTTTTTGTGAACCAACTAATTTGGGTAAAAAGAACGAAGAACCTGCATCCATAATTAAACCAATACTGACGAAAATTTGAGACATTTTAGCATTTTCTGCAGCGATAATCATATCACAAGCCAATGCCAAAGAACAGCCCGCTCCTACTGCTGTACCATTCAATCGACAAATGACAGGTTTTGGTAAATTCCTGATTGCCAAAATCATTGGGTTGTAATTTTTTCGAAGAGAATCTCCCAAACTTGTAGCATTAGTCATACCGCTTTTCAAATCTGCTCCTGAACAAAAAGCTTTTTCACCTGCTCCTGTCAATACAACTACTCTTACAAAATCATCTGCCTTTGCCACTTCAAAAGCCTGTGTAATTTCTTGAACAAGTAAAGTATTCAGTGCATTGTAAACTTCTGGTCGATTCAGCGTAATTGTACAAACGCCGTTTTGAACTTGATAAATGAGATGCTGATACATGAGATTTGCTTTTTGGGATTATCAGCACCAATTTGGGATTTTTTTATTTATTATGCAAGCATAACATTTTAAATAAATAAGATAACAACCGAGAGGCTAACAGCTAAACCGAGTGCGGTTCCAGCTATAATTTGCGCAGGCGTATGTGCATTGAGATGAAGCCTTGCCGCCATTAAATAACCAGCAACAAGAATTGCAATTAAGATAGGGAAAAACAGTTGTTCAATCCCAAATTTAGCTCCGATGCCCGCCAAAGCACCAACTGTTCCACTTACACCTACGGCATGAGCAGATATTTTCCAAAAAAGACTAATAAATGAAACTGCTGAAATAGAAAAAGCAATACTGGTAAGAATGAGTGAAACTTCTGGAAATTGACGAAGTTTGAAAGTAAAAAAAACTGCGACGAAAGTATAAATTGCCACCGTTACCAAATAGGGAACTCTCCTATCAGCCAAAGTTTCCATTTTTAAATCTTTGATGATTTTGAAACGATGAAGTGCATAAATACAGAACACTGGCAAGATAAAGGTTTGTAAAAAGATGAGTAATAAAAGCCCAAGTTTTAAGCTCATCATACCAACTCTGGAAGTACCATTAAATAATTCAAGATTATGAATTGATTCGGGACCAATGTAAAAAAGTACAGCAAAAATGATGGTTGGCATAGCCAATGGATGCAACAATGCTGATAATATTTGGGCAAAACGTGTGTTCAAGTGGTTTTTGTTTATTAGGCTTTCAGTCATCAGCTTTCAGCCAGTAAGTTTTTTTACAGAAAATATTGCCGAAAGCTGAAAGCTGACGGCTGAAAGCTCCCTCACAACTGCTTTCTAAGCCTAGCCACTGGTATATTTAATTGTTCACGGTATTTGGCAACGGTTCTTCTGGCAATATTATAGCCTTTTTCGTTCAAGAATTTCTCTAATTTATCGTCAGAAAGCGGATTCTTTTTAGATTCATTATCAATTAATTCTTTCAAAATATTTTTTACTTCACGGCTCGAAACATCTTCACCTGAATCTGTAGCAATACCTTCAGAAAAAAAGTATTTTAAAGGATACAAACCAAATTCTGTTTGAACCGATTTACTACTTGCCACTCTCGAAACCGTTGAAATATCCATATCAATTTGTGTGGCAATATCTTTCAAAATCATTGGCCGTAATTTAGACTCATCACCTGTCAAGAAAAACTCTTTTTGATAGTCCAAAATGGCTTTCATTGTTCTCAGCAAAGTATTTTGTCTTTGTTTGATGGCATCAATAAACCATTTTGCCGAATCCAATTTCTGTTTGATAAAAGTAACCGTCTCTTTAATAGCTTTGTTATTTTTATCTCCTTTGTCGTAAGTATCCAGCATTTCATGAAAAGAATGACTTACTCTGAGTTCTGGAGCATTTTTAGCATTTAAAAAAAGCTCTAATTTTCCATTTGAATTGGTTAAAATATAATCTGGCAATAAGAATTGAATTACGCCTCCATCTTCTTCAGCAGCGCCAGGTCTTGGGTTTAGTTTGGTGATGAGTTTGATAGTTTGTTTCAATTCTTCATCATCAATTCCTAAACGTTTTTGAATTTTATCATAGTGCTTTTTTGAAAATTCTTCAAAACTATCTTCAATAATTCTGATGGCATCTTGAACAAAAGGGTCATGAATATCTTTTCTATCTAATTGTAATAAAAGACATTCTTGTAAATCTCTAGCGGCAATACCTGCAGGGTCAAAAGTTTGAATTTGCTTTAAAACTACTTCAATTTCTTCGATGGTCGTATAAATTCCTTGTGTAAAAGCCAAGTCATTCACAACAGCTTGTAATGGTCGGCGAATATATCCATCAGATTCAATCGAACCAATCAATTGTTTTCCAATAATTTCTTGTTGTTCGTCTAATTTCAAATAACCCAATTGCGAGATAAGATGATCGTTCAAACTTGATGTCATGGCAATGGGCATTTCTCTATCTTCATCATCCGAATTTCCATCTCCTTGCATTTTATAGCCATTGTAATCATCACTCAAATACGACTCTACATCAATGTCTCTATCATCATATTCCTTAAATTCTTCGTCAGCATAATCATCAAAATCATCATCGTATTCATCACTTTCTTTTACTTCAATTTCAGCCCCTTCTTCTAAAGCAGGATTTATTTCTAACTCCTCCTCAATCCGAGCGGATAATTCAAAAGTCGGTATCTGTAACAGTTTGATAAACTGAATTTGTTGTGGAGATAACCTTTGTTGAAGACTTTGATTAAGACTAAGTTTTTGCATAAAGTATTAAAAGTGATTGGGCATCATAAAACAGTAAGGCATTAGTTGACAAAAACAAGAAGATGCTCTTAACAACTATCTTGCCAAAATTATTGAATTTAATGACAAATTGGTGCTAATTATTAATTTATTTCCTTCAAAAATACATAAAATATTAGCAATCATTTTTTTAGCCTTTTCATTCATGTAAAGAATCCGTCTTTGTTAAACTATTTTAGGGAAAAATAAAAAAAGGAAATCCTCCAAAATACTAACGTTCGAGAAGAAAATTTTAATCTCTTGAATTATTAAACCACGAAAAATACACTCTAATTCGGTAATTGTAAGAATTGTAAGTAATTTTGAATCTTAGAAAATGATTAGTACGAGTGATTTTTGTTTGTTGAAGAACGAATGTAAAATCCAAAATCCGAAATTATAGCAATGCAAATCAAGCAAATTTTAGCCGAAGCCCTTGTTGGCGAAGAAATAACTGTAAAAGGTTGGGTAAGAACAAAACGTGTACAACCTAATGTGATTTTTATTAATATCAATGATGGTTCTGTTATTCATAATATTCAAGCTGTTGCTGAACCGGGTGTAATTGATGAAGATACGCTTAAATTAATTACTACGGGTTCATGTGTTGCTGTTACAGGTACGCTTATTGAATCTAAAGGTTCTGGACAAAGAGTAGAATTACAAGTAAAAACGGCTCAGGTTTATGGCACTGCTGACCCAGAGAAATATCCATTACAGCCAAAAAAGCACTCTTTAGAATTCTTGCGTGAAATCGCTCACTTGCGTCCACGTACTAATACTTTTTCGGCAATTCTTCGTATTCGTCACTCATTGGCATTTGCGATTCATAAATATTTCAACGACAACGGATTCTTTTATTTACACACGCCAATCATTACTGGTTCGGATGCAGAAGGTGCTGGTGAAATGTTTCATGTAACAACATTAGACCCGAAAAATCCGCCATTGAACGAAGATGGTTCTGTAAATTATAAAGAAGATTTCTTCGGAAAAGAAACTAATTTAACGGTTTCTGGACAATTAGAAGGTGAATTGGGAGCGATGGCTTTATCGAAAGTTTATACTTTTGGACCTACTTTCCGTGCTGAAAACTCAAATACTGCTCGTCACTTGGCTGAGTTCTGGATGATTGAGCCAGAAGTTGCTTTCTATGAATTAGAAGACAATATGCGTTTGGCGGAAGATTTTACGAAGTATGTTATTAATTATGCTTTAGAAAACTGTGCTGACGATTTAGCTTTCCTTGAAAATCGTTTGAAAGATGAAGAAAAAACTAAAAAAGCCGAAGAACGTTCTGAGTTGGCTTTAGTTGACAAACTTCGTTTTGTAGTTGATAATGATTACGTAAAATTGACTTATACAGAAGCGATTCAGATTTTATTATCATCGAAACGTCATAAAGAAGGTAAATTCCAATATCCAGTTCAATGGGGAATTGACTTACAATCAGAACACGAGCGTTACTTGGTAGAAAAACACTTTAAAAAACCAGTGATTTTAACGAACTATCCAAAAGACATCAAAGCATTCTACATGAAGCTTGATGAAGATGGAAAAACGGTTCGTGCGATGGACGTATTATTCCCAGGCATTGGCGAAATCATTGGTGGTTCGCAACGTGAAGATAATTACGAAAAATTATTACAACGTACTAAAGATGTTGGTATCCATGAAGATACGATTTGGTGGTATTTGGAAACTCGTCAATTTGGAACAGCACCGCACTCAGGTTTCGGTATTGGATTCGAACGTTTAGTAATGTTTGTAACAGGAATGACCAACATCCGTGACGTAATTCCTTTCCCACGTACTCCGAAATCAGCAGAATTTTAAGTAATTGTGAGTGAGTGAATGAGTGATTTAGTGATTATTTTTCAGTAAATTAATCCCTAAATTACTTATTCACTTCAATGCTAAACGATACCACAATGCTAAAAAATTCTATTTTCTTTTTGCTTCTTTTCTTGGGCATTACTTTCGCCCTTACCGCTCAAAATTCTGAAGAAAAAGCTGTTCAAGCTGTCGTTGAACAATTGTTTACAGGCATGCAAAAACATGATTCAACGATGATTCGTGCTACTTTTCATCCTTCTATCAGAATGCAATCAATTGGCATCAATCGCAAAACCAATTTAATGACTTTGACCACAGAGGAAAATGCGGATGGTTTTATCAAACAAATTGGTTCTCTGCCAGCCAGCGTGCAAATTGAAGAAAGAGTATTAAGTTACGAAATCAGAATTGATGGAAATATGGCAACCGCTTGGACGCCCTACGAATTATATGTAAACGGCAAACGCCAACACTGCGGTGTAGATGCCTTTCAATTTTACAAAACTGAAAACGGTTGGAAAATTATCGCTTTGGCGGATACTCGTCGTAAATGTGAATAATCTGTTTCCAAATAAAATTCCAAAGAATAAAATAAATCATTTGGAATTTTATTTTTTTGCTACTTACTTTGCAATACAAAGTAATTTGAAAACATGAACCAACATCTACAAGATATTTCTGACATACGTTCAATGATGGAACGTTCAAGCCGATTTATTTCACTGAGTGGACTATCGGGAATATTCGCAGGCACTTTTGCCTTGATAGGTGCTTATTTAGCCTACCAAAGAATCCTTGATGAATACCCAAGTACTTATTTGAATTTACAAGACAATATCCCACTGATAAAATATATTGTCGTTGATGGAATCGTTGTTTTAATTCTTTCGCTTAGTTTTGCAATCTATTTTAGTCTAAGAAATGCCAAACGCAAAGGCTTAAAAATTTGGGATAATACTTCTAAAAGGCTTTTACTCAATATGGCTATTCCACTGGTTACGGGTGGTTTATTCTGCTTGATTTTACTTAAACATGCTCCACATTTAATTGATGCTGCTACGTTGGTATTCTATGGTTTAGCCGTTGTGAATGCTTCAAAATATACTTATGATGACATTCGATATTTAGGCTATATTGAAATCGTACTGGGCTTGATTTGCGGAGTTTTAGACCAATGGAAGCTTGGTTTGTTATTTTGGGCAATTGGCTTTGGCGCATTACACATTATTTATGGCATTGTGATGTACCGTAAATATGAATCTTGATTTGAAAATTTGATAATTGTTTTTACCTAAAAATTATCAGATTGAACATTATGCAAACTATTATTTCTAACATAAATAAATCCTTTGAAAACCGTGTAAGGCTTGGCGTGATGTCTATCTTAATGGTGAACGATTGGGTAGATTTTAATGAATTCAAAGAAACACTCAATGTTACTGATGGTAATTTAGCATCGCATATTACTGCTTTGGAAAAAGAAAAATACATCCAAGTACGCAAAGCTTTTATTGGCAAAAAACCCAATACTTCCTTTCAAGCAACTGCCGAAGGAAAACAGGCTTTTCAGGAACATCTTAATGCTTTGGAAATACTTATCAAAGGTACTTTATAATCAATTCAACGAATCTTTTTGCATTCGTTTTTTTAATCATTAATTACTTTGAAATTCAAAGTAATTTGCAAAATACACTACTATGAATAATAGAAAAACATTATTAGCCTTTACTGCAATAGCTTTTAGCTATTTGTTTTATCAACAATCGGCAGGAATTAATTTCTTGATTTTTACGATTATCGTCATCGTTGGCATGTTAATTACCCAACCAAATTTAATCAAGAACAACGCTTGGCAAATTGTAGCTTTGGGAAGTGTTTTGTCAGCAGGAATGATTGTTTTTCATCATTCTAACCTTTCAATGATAGCTAATTTCTGTTCTTTAACTTTATTGATTGGAGTAAGTAATCATCAAAATAGCAGTGTTTATATTGGCTTCTTGAAAGGTTTTGTTTCGATTGCTTTTTCATCATTTAAAATCATATTTGAAAGCTTTGACGAGTACTTCTTAAATAAAACAAAGCAAGAAAAGAAAGGTATTTCTATCCAGAAAACTACGGCATTTTATATTATTCCTTTATTAATCACTTTTGTATTTTATTTATTATATGCCTCTGCAAATCCTGAATTTGGCAGTTATTTCCAATTGCCAAAAGATATTATTTCTTTGCAGTTTTGCTTATTTTTTCTGGTTGGTTCGATGATGAGTGTTGGTATTTATTATCAATTTTTCGGTCAACAACTAACGGAATGGGATATTGCATTACCCAATACTTTAATCAGAAATAAACAAAAAGAGAAAAAGATTTTCCAATTGACGATTCTAAAAATTGAAAATACAAAAGGTATTATCGTATTTTCAATGCTGAATTTACTCTTACTTTTTTTCAATTTTATTGATTTTTCTGTCATTTTTTCAGACCAAAAATTACCTCAAGGACTTCATCATTCGGCTTATGTGCATCAAGGAGTAAATACTTTGATTTTTAGTGTTATTCTCGCCATCAGCATTATTTTATATTATTTCAGAGCGAATCAGAATTTTTACTCAAGAAATCAGTGGTTAAAAAGACTTGCTTATATCTGGGTTTTCCAAAATACGCTTTTGCTTATTGGGGTCATTTTCAAAAACCAATTGTATATCAACGAATTTGGATTAACCTATAAAAGAATCGGCGTATTTGTTTTCTTGATATTAACGATGGCAGGACTTATCAGTACTTTCTGGAAAGTACTTCATCAAAAAACGATTTGGTTTTTATTAAGAAAGAATTCTTGGTTTGCTTACTTCCTGTTAATTGTCAGCAGTTTCACAAATTGGGATAGCTTCATTGCTTCTTATAATATCAGCAAAGCAAATCAATTAGACGTAACTTATTTATTGAATCTCAGCGACAATACTTTGCCAGCTTTAAAAACATTATTGGTACATCCAAAAGTAAATCTTGATACCAAAGTGTTCAATTACACCTATTTAAAAGAAGATGAATACTATAAATCTGCACCTATTATTACACAAAGAGTATTTATTTTGAAGCAAATTGAAGCCTTTGAAAAACAATACAAAGCCAAACAATGGCAATCTTGGAGTTATGCAGATGAGCAGATTTTTAAACAATTGAATAAATAATGAAAGTAAAAGCATTTGTTCTATCGCCTATTTTATCAGGCTTGGTATATTTTATTATTTACTTTGTTTTTAACGGTGGATTCAATTTTGATACAGAGCTGACTTTGGCAGTTTATTTTTTCGTCCTCATCCCACTTTTTGTTCAGTTATTATTTGTTGAACCATGCCTGTTTTTAATTAGCTATTTAAAAAAGGTCGATTTAAAAACCTATTATTATTTTGCAATATGCTGTTGTTATTTTTTAACATTTTTTATGGTGGATATTACTTTTACAAAGGTTTCCATCTTTGAATCAATCAAAGATTTTGTTTCTATTTTATCACTTTTCTTTTTTTATTCAATTGTCAACATTTGTTTTTACAATCTATTTTATTTCAAACATGAAGATTTACAAAGAGAGTAATCGCCAACAAGTACTTTTCAATTTGGGGCTGATGTCGGCTTTAGGAGTTGTTTTATTTCTTTTTGAAGCCATCGTACTTCATAATATTTATTTGATAGGAATTAATTGGAATTTATTTCTAGCTTGGATTCCCCTTTTCATTGTTTTGTACATGAATAAACAAATCAAAGAGAAGTCTCTTTCAAAAAACAAAATATTGATTTTTAGTCTTTTATGGCTATTATTTTTTCCAAACGCACCTTATATCATTACCGATTTGGTTCATTTGCATCCATATAATGGCAATTCGTATTGGCATCATCAAATCATGATTTATACTTATGCTTTTGTAAGTTTAATTTGTGGTTTGCTTTCTTTGTACTGGATTCAGAAAATTTGGGAAACTACATTTTCGAAGTATTGGAGTATGTTTTTTGTAATCGCATCCGTAATACTTTCAGGATATGGAGTATTTTTAGGAAGAATTCAACGTTTTAATTCTTGGGATTTATTTACTCATCCTATGGCATTATTAAAATATGTTTTACATTCGTTCAGTAATCCAACTGCTATTTTAATGACCTTTGAATTCTCTGTTTTTATAGGTTTGGCTTATTGTATGCTCCACAGTTTGATTCATTTGAATGACCAATAATTTTAACGCAATAATTAAAAGATGATTGATTTTCAGAAATTCATAAAAAGTACTTCATTTGCCATTAAAGGAATACGCTCGATGGTAATTTCTGAAAACAATGCAAGGATTCATCTTTTAGCAAGTATTGTGGTTATTTCAACAGGAATTTATGTTGAACTTTCTGCTCAGGAATGGCTTTGGATTGCATTGGCAATCGCTTTAGTTTGGATTTTGGAAGCCATCAATACCGCCATTGAAGCTTTGGTAGATTTGGTTTCTCCGGATTTTCACCCATTGGCAGGCAAAGCCAAAGATATTGCGGCGGCGGCGGTTTTAATTGCTTCAATCTTTGCTGTAATCGTAGGAATTATCATCTTTTTCCCTAAACTTTCGTTATAAATATTCATCTTGCTGAAAGTTTTATGGCTTTCAGAAATTCATTGAATAAATATTCCTATTTTTGCCTTTTAGCAATAGCCATTCACGACGAATACCGCAAATCGTCCTTATTATATCATGAAAGAATACGGAACCAACGTCCAGAAATTAGTGAACCATATTCTAACGGTTCAAGATAGAGAAAAGCGTACTAAATATGCTTATTTATTGGTTGAATTGATGCGTCAGGTTCACCCAAATATGCGTGATACGCAAGATTATACCAACAAACTTTGGGATGATTTATACATCATGTCAAACTTTAAGTTGGATGTTGATAGTCCCTTCCCTCCACCATCACCAGATGCTGTTGGTAAACTTCCAAAAACTGTTCCTTACAACACGCATCATTTACGTTACCGTTATTATGGTCGTAACGTAGAATTGTTGATTGCTAGAGCAATTGCAGAAACAGACGATAATGAAAAACGCATTTTGGTTGCTCATATCGCTCGTTTGATGAAAACATTCTATCAAAACTGGAATCGTGAAGTAGTTGATGATGAAGTAATTTGGGGACATATTCTTGAAATTTCTAACAATACGCTCGCTCCTATCGTTCATGCTATTTCAGGACATTCATCGTTAGGAAATTTACGTAATGCCAACAATCGCCCTACTCCGCCAAACACACACGGAAGTAGCAATGGTGGTAGAAACGACAACAGAAATAACAATAGTGGCGGTCGTCAGAATTTTGGAGGAAGAAACGACGGTAATCGTGGTGGAGATACCCGAAATAGCGGTGGAAGAAACGATAATCGTAATAACAATAATGGTGGAAGAAACGATAATCGTAACAACAATAATAATAGCAATAATCGCAATAGAAGATAGTTTTTGATTTAGGTAAATCCAAAATACTTATCTCAAATTACAGATAGACAATTTAAGGTTTAAACATGGCATCATTCAAAGTAACTGGTAGTCGCCAAATGAAAGGCGAAATTATTCCGCAAGGAGCAAAAAACGAAGCATTACAAATTTTGTGTGCAGTAGTATTAACAAAAGAACCCGTAACGATTCATAACATTCCGAACATCAGAGATGTGAATCAATTAATCGACCTACTTGGCGATATGGGCGTTCGTTGTACACGCATTGCAGAATCTTCGGTAAAATTTGATGCCTCAGAAGTAAACTTAGATTATTTAAATTCAGAAACTTACAAGAAAAAAGCGGCGGCTCTTCGTGGTTCGGTCATGTTATTAGGACCAACCTTAGCACGCTTTAAAAAAGGAAGAATTCCTTCACCAGGAGGTGATAAAATTGGTCGCCGTCGTTTGGATACGCACTTTTATGGTTTTATGAAATTGGGTGCAAAATTCAATTACAGCCAAGAAGAAGGTGGAATTTATGAAGTAGATGCTTCTCATTTAAAAGGAGCTTACATGCTTTTAGACGAAGCTTCTGTAACTGGTACAGCTAACATCGTAATGGCGGCAGTTTTAGCAGAAGGAACAACGACGATTTACAATGCAGCATGCGAGCCATACTTACAACAACTTTGTAAAATGTTGAATAGAATGGGCGCTAAAATTACAGGCGTTGGTTCAAACTTATTGACGATTGAAGGCGTTGAATCATTGAATGGAACAGAACATACCATGCTTCCTGATATGATTGAAATTGGTTCGTTTATCGGTATGGCGGCAATGACTCAATCTGAAATCACGATTAAAAATTGTTCTATTCCAGATTTAGGCATTATTCCTTTAGTATTCCAAAAATTGGGTATTAAATTAGAAATCAGAGGTGACGATATTTATGTGCCTTCACAAGAACATTACGAATTAGAAACATTTATTGATGGTTCAATGCTTACTGTTTCTGATCATCCTTGGCCAGGTTTCACACCAGATTTGCTAAGTATCGTTTTGGTTACTGCTATTCAAGCGAAAGGAACTGTATTGATTCACCAAAAAATGTTTGAAAGCCGTTTATTCTTTGTGGATAAATTGATTGAAATGGGTGCTCAAATCATTCTTTGCGACCCACACCGTGCAACAGTAGTTGGTTTAAATCGTCAACAACAATTAAGAGGAATCAGAATGACTTCACCAGATATTCGTGCTGGGGTTTCATTATTAATCGCTGCAATGTCGGCAAAAGGTACTTCAATCATCGAAAACATTGAGCAAATTGACAGAGGTTATCAAAATATTGATACTCGTTTAAATGCCATTGGCGCTGAGATTGTGAGACTTTAATAGTTTTCGGTGAGTGAGTGATTTAGTGAGTTGTGAATTAGTGATTACTTGTACTCTCATTCATCTGCCGAAAACAGACAGCTTATAACTTACAACATCATTTTTTAAAACATTTTTCGGTTCAATAAAGTTGAAAAGATATGATACCAAACGTATTTAATTTCGACTTTACTGAACCGATTGTTTTTTTCTGGCTGTGCATTGTCATATTTGTCATTGTTATTTTTCGCTACTTTTTATTAGCAAGTATTTTCCATGTTTACTTTTATCTCTGGAAAACTGAAAAATGGCAAATTAGAAAACTCAATAAAAAACAATATCCTCCAAAACAATTTCGGAAAGAAATGTTTTGGTCATTAATCACAGCTTTGATTTTTTCAATTATCGGAGCATTTTCAGCAGTACTCTGGCAAAAAGGATTTACTGCTATCTATCTTGACATCAACGACTATCCACTCATTTGGTTCCCAATAAGTATTTTGCTTTCAATGTTTATTCATGAAACCTATTATTATTGGTTACATCGTTGGATGCACCAACCGAAGGTTTACAAAATTGTACATTATGTGCATCATGAAAGTAAAATCACTTCTGCTTGGACAGCATTTTCTTTTCATCCTATAGAAGGTATTTTAGAAGCCTTGATTATGCCCGCCATTGTGATTTTTCTACCGATACACATTTACGCCATTGTGATTCATCTCACCATCATGACGATTACGGCTGCCATTAACCATTTAGATATAGAAATTTATCCAAGAAATTTGTTCGGAAATTTATTAGGGAAGTACATGATTGGCGCAACACATCATAGCCATCATCACAAATATTATCGTTATAATTACGGATTATACTTTACTTTTTGGGATAAATTAGGCAAAACCGAAAGCCCTAATTTCACGAAGGAATTTGAAGAAAGGGAAGAAATGTAAACAAAAATAGTGAAGGGTTAAATTTGAGACAATTATTTGTTCAAATTTAACCCTTCACTATTTGCTAGAGGAACAAGATGAAGATCTCAGTCTTTTATCTTGTTTCTTATGTCTTTTTTCTCTACAAACCTATCTTAAATCATTCACCTCAACACCTGGAAATTTACTTTTATCAAACACAAAGTATTTATCATCTACAGGAACGTTAGGTACAAAATTGCTTACTTTAAAAGTTTGACGCTTACCACTTTTATCAGTAACAGTCCAGCTTTTTACAGATTTGTCTTTTTTGTTCAATTTAATTTTTACTTTCGAAACTTGCGTACCTTTTTTCTCAGGTGAAAGTTCAATTACTTCATAAGACTCTCCACCTTCTTTTACTTCTTGAATAAACACATAACGAAATCCTTTTTTATCAAATGAATAAATTTTTGAAGGATTTAAATCATTATCAGATGGTTCATAGTCAGAAATATTCACTTCATTTGTTTCTTTAATATAAGTAGAAACTTCTTTGCCGTTATTATAAATCTCCTGTCCACTCGTTTTTAAACGATATTTCTGTCCTTTTACCGTAATATTTCCTTGTAATACTTGTGTTGAGCCATCAGCACCATACGAAAACGAAGCACTAAATGCTTTCATTGATTTGTACTTTTTCTGCATTGCATCGATAATCACTCCAGCCTTTGAATCTTGAGCTTTTACCCCTACTACATTCATTATTAGGCAAATGGCAAGTAAAAAAATGTTTTTGTTCATCATTTTGTAATATATTTTATTTTGCTTTCGTTTGGACAAAACAAGTAAGGTTTGGTTTAACACAACCATAATAAAAACACAAAGGTGCTTAAAAAGTTCATAATTTCCATGAATCCAAGTATTGATTTAATGATTTCACAACCTTATTTTTTAATACTATCGAATTTAAAGCGGTGTACGTCGCTTTCATGCAAAATTTCAAATTAGAAACTTTATCTTTGCATACAAGGTAATCTAAGTCCAAATCTTAAGAAAAATATGCAGTTTTCATTCAAGAAATTCCTCCCACATTTGTATGCAGTAATTGCTTTAGTTGTGCTTGCAGGAATTTACGCCTCTCCAGCCTTACAAGGCAAAAAATTAAAGCAACACGACATTACGATGTCTTTGGCTTCTTCTCACGAATCTACCGAATTTACAAAAGCAACTGGCATTGTGCCTTGGTGGACAAACTCAATGTTTGGCGGTATGCCTGCTTATATGATTCACGGAGCTTACCCAAACAGTATTGGTTCTACCGTTGGCGGTGAAATTATGGGATTTTTACCCTCACCAATCAACGTTATTTTCTTAGAAATGCTCGGAATGTACATCCTCTTAATTGTACTGGGAGCAAATATTTGGCAATCAATCATTGGTGCCATCGGCTATGCCTTCTGTACACTCAATATGGTGATACTTCCAGCAGGGCATACTTCTAAAGCCATTGCCTTGGCTTATGCACCAATGGTTGCCGCTGGTGCTGTTTTGTGTTTTAGAGGCAAATATTTACTGGGTGGCGCATTAACGGCTCTTTTTATGAGCTTAGAAATCTATGCCAACCACGTTCAAATTACTTATTACTTTGGTTTGATGCTATTTGGCTATGTAATTGTAGAAATTATTAACCATGTAAAATCTGGTAAAATCAAATCTTTGGTTTTTGCGCTGTTGGCATTGGGGCTAGGTTCATTCGTTGGTGTTGCGAACCACACTATGAGGCTTTGGAATAATTATGAATACTCTAAAGAAACCATTCGTGGTAAATCTGAATTAACGACTAATACACAATCTAAAGGTGGTTTAGACCGTGACTACGCTTTCAGTTATAGCTACGGAATTGGTGAAACAGGTACTTTATTGATTCCTAATTTTTATGGCGGAACAATGGGTGGAAGTTTAGGTGGTAAAAAATCTGAAACTTTAAAAGCGATGGTAAATGCAGGTATTCCTGAAGAAAATGCCTTGCCATACACCGAAAGAGGCCCTGCTTATTGGGGCGACCAACCTGCTGTTGGTGGACCAGTTTACGCTGGTGCTATCATTTGTTTCCTTTTCGTTTTAGGAGCATTTTTAGTAAGGGGCTCGCTAAAATGGTGGCTGGTTAGTACAGCAGTATTTTTTACAATGCTAGCTTGGGGTAAAAATTTCCCTATTTTAAATTACCCAATGTTCGATTACTTCCCAATGTTTAATAAATTCAGAGCAATCACGATGATATTTTCGCTTACTCAATTAGCGATGGTAATATTAGGCGTATTGGCTTTGAAACAGATTAGCGATAATAAACCAACATTTGTAGAACTTAAAAAACCTTTAATATACAGTTTGGCATTCACTGCTGGCTTATGTGTTATTTTTGCACTTGTTCCAAGTTTGTTTTTCAATTTCAAATCTGTGAATGATGAAGCGATGCAAATTACGGGTGATAAAGGTGTTGATGCTCAGATTTTAAGAGCAATTGTACTTGACCGTGAATCGTTAATGCGTTCTGATGCTTTTCGTTCTTTAGCATTTATTTTATTAGCGGCTGGGCTACTTTGGGCTTGGGTTACTGGTAAAATTAAAGAATCTTTATTCTATCCAGTTTTGATATTACTTATCCTGATTGACTTATTCGGAGCTGATAAACGCTATTTCAACAATGATAATTTCGTTTCAAAATCAGAATACGAAGAAATATTTACACCAACTGCTGCCGATGAGCAAATTTTGAAAGATAAAAGTATTTATAGAGTATTCGATGCTGCTGCCGCAGGTGGTTTCAGTAGCGATGCTACTGCTTCATATTATCATCAGTCAATTGGTGGTTATCACGGAGCAAAATTGCGTCGTTATTCAGAGATTATTGAAAACCAAATTGCAAAAAACAATATGCAGGTTTTGAATATGTTGAATACGAAATACTTTATTATTCCAAATCAGCAAACGGGTCAGCCAGTTGCACAACAAAACCCAGAAGCTTGTGGAAATGCTTGGTTTGTAAACTCATTTAAAATAGTAGCGAATGCAGATGAAGAAATGAAATCTTTAGACAAGTTTGACCCTAAAAGCATTGCATTTATCGACAAACGTTTCGCTGACCAAGTAGCTAATTTAAAAATTCAACCTGACAGTATTTCAAATAAAATTGCATTGACTTCTTACAAGCCAAACGCTTTGACTTACCAATCAGACACTAAAACGGAACAATTAGCTATTTTCTCTGAAATATTCTATAGAGGAAATCAAGATTGGAAAGCTTATGTAGATGGACAATACAAACCACATTTAAGAGCAAACTATATCTTGAGAGCAATGGTTATTCCAGCTGGAAAACATAAGATTGAATTCAAATTTGAACCAGAATCAGTAAGTAAAGGAAACAAAGTTGACCTTATTATGTCTGTAATTTTGGTGGGAGTATTAGGATTAGCCATCTTTTTTGAAGTAAAGAAAAAATAGCTTTTGGATTTCGGGTATCGGAATTCAGATTTTATATACATATTAATTATCACATTTTGAATTTAGAAAATTTAACCTCAGAAGTAAGCAAATTAGCTCGTCAGACGGGAGAGTTTGTTAGAAAAGCAGCCTCAGAGTTCAGTAAAGACAGTATTGAATATAAAGGCTTAAATGATTTGGTTTCGTATGTTGATAAACAAACTGAGGAACTTTTAGTAGCTGGACTTTCTAAAATACTTCCTGAAGCTGGATTTATTGCCGAAGAAGGAACAGCTGAACAAGCTAAAAATCATGACTTAGCTTGGATTATCGACCCAGTTGATGGTACAACTAATTATATTCATGGAGTACCCGTTTTTGCGATTTCAATTGCTTTAATCAAAGAAAGTAAAATTGTGTTGGGTGTTGTCTATGAAATCAATAGAGATGAATGTTTCTCTGCTTGGCTTGGTGGTGGTGCCTATTTGAATGGTAGTCCAATAAAAGTATCGTCTGCCAAAACTTTAGGAGAAAGCTTAATTGCAACTGGTTTTCCATATTATGACTTTGAGTTGATGGAAAACTACATCGGTATTTTGAAAGAATTAATGCAAAAATCACATGGTTTACGTCGTTTTGGTGCGGCAGCTGTAGATTTAGTTTATACAGCTTGCGGACGATTTGATGGATTTTTTGAGTACAATTTAAAACCTTGGGATGTAGCCGCTGGTACTTTAATTGTGCAAGAAGCAGGCGGATTTGTAAAAGACTTCAAAGGTGGAGATGATTTCGTATTCGGACGTGAACTAATTGCGGGTTGTGCAATGTTTCCAGAATTAGAGGAAGTGATTGTTCGTAATTGGAATATCACAAAGTCTTAAATTAAAATAAAGACTGTCATGGAAAATATCATCATTGGTATTATATTTTTATCTGCTGTAGCTTATTTAGGCAACATCGTTTTAAAAAACTTTAGCCTAAAAAACAAAGCAGGTTGTTCAAAAGGCTGTGGCTCTTGTGGAGCAATTGATTTTGATAAAATTGCGGCTGAGATGGAAAGTAAAAACTAGCAGCATTCGCATAAAAAAAACCTCTAAGGAAAATTCCTTAGAGGTTTTTTTTATGCGAATGAAAAACGAAATTAACCAATCGCTACTAATTCAATATCAAAAATCAAATCTTTTCCAGCTAAAGGATGGTTCGCATCTAAAGTAATCGTTGTTTCAGTTACTTCAGTTACGGTTACTGGCATTACTTGACCTGAACCATCTTGGTGCATATTTAATTGCATACCTACTTCATAAGGAATATCCGCAGGAATTTCAGCTTTAGGAAATACTGCTAAATAATCAGGATTCACTGGTCCATAAGCTTCTTCAGCAGGGATATGAACAGTCTTTTTCTCACCAATAATCATTCCGGCAATGCCATCATCAAAACCTTTGATAACCATTCCAGTACCTAATTCAAACTCTAAAGTTTCACGTCCTGCCGAACTATCAAATACAGTTCCGTCCGTTAATCTTCCTGTGTAATGGACGTTTACTTTATCGCCCGCCTTTGCTTGTGCCATTTTATCAATTATTTTTAAAAATTTCGGTAAAGGTCGTAATTTTTATGGAAAAACTGGACTTTGTTCAAACGAAATATTAACAATCAAGTAAAGATATAAAGCTAACTTGGTCAAATAAATAGCAAAGTATTTTAAAAAATTTATTTGTGATAGACATTATAATTCAGCCAATCGCTCAATTGCTGAAATCAATGTATCTTTGTTAAAAGCTTAATTGAATGTATTTACTCTTTGTTGAAATTATCGGTTGGATTGGCTCAGTACTTATCGTTGGAGCATTTGCTTTAAATGCTTTGAATAAGATTTCATCCACCTCTATCAATTACCAATTAGCCAACCTTTTTGGCGGGATTTGTTTTATCGTCAATACGCTTGAACATAAAGCATATCCTTCTGTTTTTGTAAACGTTGTGTGGGTCGTAATTGCAGTTACTGCCATTTTAAAAGCTAGAAAACAATGAAATTTATTGATTTAAGTCATGTTATTGAAGAAGGAGTCGTTACTTATAAAGGACTCCCGGCTCCTGTTATTTGTGATTTTTGGACACGTGAAGAATCCAAACAATGGTATGAAGAAGGTACTTCGTTTCAAATGGGAAAAATCGAAATGGTTTCTAATACAGGAACCTACTTAGATACACCTTTTCATCGCTATGAAGATGGAAAAGATTTATCGGAAATCCTGATTGAACAAACTGCTATGTTGGATGCCGTTTTAGTAAGTATTTCTTATAAAGAGCAGCTAAGTATTGATAAATCATATTTTGAAGGATTAGACTTGAAAGGCAAAGCTTTACTCGTTCATACAAGTTGGGATGAAAATTGGAAAAGTGATGCCTATTACTCAGGAAACCCTTTTTTAACAGCCGATGCTGCTGAATATTTAGTTGCGCAAGGAGTGAAATTAGTCGGTATTGATTCTCATAATATTGATGATGTTTCAGGAAAATCCAGACCAGTTCATACGATTTTGTTGAAAAATGAAATATTAATTGTAGAACATTTATGCAATTTGAATGAAATTCCTGTGAATACTCCATTCAAATTTTCAGCAACTCCACCCAAAGTAAAAGGCATGGGAACTTTCCCAGTGAGAGCTTATGCGGTGATTGAAAACCTTTAATTCTCCTTGAAACCAAGATATTTACTTCCAGTTGTTATTTTTGCTCAATTTGCAGGTACTTCTTTATGGTTTGCACTCAATGCAGTTCTGAAAGATTTGCAAGTATTATATCCCAATACATCCAATTTTCTGGGAAATATGACCTCCGCAGTTCAGTTTGGTTTTGTAGTTGGCACAGCTATTTATTCAATTTTCACGCTGAGTGATAGATTTTCTCCTGTAAAAGTATTTGTCATTTCAACACTCATCGCTGCAGTTTTCAACCTTTTAATTGTTTGGATTAAGCTTGATTTTAAAACACTTTTAATCATCCGCTTTTTAGTTGGTTTTTTCTTGGCTGGAGTTTATCCTGTCGGCATGAAAATCATGGCAGATTGGTATGAAAAGGGTTTGGGCAGAGCTTTAGGTTATTTAGTGGGTGCTTTGGTTTTGGGTACTTCTTTCCCACATTTTATCGCTTATTTTTCATTAAAGATTCATTGGGAATCTGTTATTATTGCTACGTCAATCATTGCTTCAAGTGGTGCTTTAATGATGTTTTTATTGATTAAAGATGGACCATTTCGGAAAAAAGCTGGTAAATTCAACCCTAAAAGTATTGTAACATCCTTTAAAAATCCTTCGTTTAGAACATTCTCATTTGGCTATTTCGGACACATGTTTGAAGTATATACTTTTTGGGCTTATGTACCAATCATGATTCAGCAATACAACCAGCATGCTAATTTTCACTTCAATACTTCTCTGTGGTCATTCTTAATTATTGCTTCTGGGCTTATAGCTTGTGTACTCACAGGAGAATTTTCTGCAAAATTCGGAAGTGCAAAATTGGCATTTTTATGCTTATCACTTTCTTTAATCTGTTGTCTTCTTTCTATTAGTTTTTCTCAAGTCAATCCTTTTATATTCATTACAATCATGTTGATTTGGGGAATGAGTGTAGCTGGCGACTCCCCACAATTCTCAACCTTAATTTCACAAAATACTAATCCTGAATATCGAGCTTCGTCAATCACAATCGTAAATTGTATTGGTTTTGCCGTCACGATAATTAGTTTACAAATTTTACAATTCGCAAGCCAATACATCCCAAGTAATTATATTTATTTGATTCTAAGTTTTGGTCCAGCAATCGGTTTGATAAGTACTTTTAATCGTACATTTCTTGCAAAAAATAATGCTTAAAATATGGATTTATTAACATCAGACACACTAACTATCGCCAAAAACCTGTTGGGTTATCGTTTGGTTCATGAAAGCGATGAAGGAATTACTGCTGGAATCATTGTTGAAACCGAAGCTTATTTACAAGACGACCCAGCCTGTCATGCTTATCGAAAAAAGAGTACTAGAAATGCGCCAATGTTTGGCATAGCAGGTACAATTTATGTGTATCAAATCTATGGAATGCACTTTTGTGTAAACATTGCGACCAATCAAAAAGATATTGGTGAAGCCGTTTTGATAAGAGCTTTAGAACCAATTGAAGGAATTGACTTGATGGAGAAAAGGCGGAAAAGTAATGTTTTGAAAAATCTGTGTTCTGGTCCGGGGAAATTAGTACAAGCAATGGGCATTCATAAAGGAATGAACGATTGGCATATTTTAGAAGGTAATTTAAAAATGCTTCCTCCACTTTCAGATTATTCCCAAGCCTCAATCGTAACAACTACCCGAATTGGTATTACACAAGGAGCAGAATTACCTTATCGGTTTTACTTCAAAGGAAATTCGTTTATTAGTAAGAAGTGATTTAACATTCACTATTTTTCTGCTGATAGCTTTTGTTGAATATTGATAACAAAGTCAATTGAAACATTGGCAATATCAGCTATTTGCTCAAGTGTGTGACTTGTTTTTGTTAAAAGGTTTTCAACTATTTGTTTTTTAGCTTTAACAACAAAATAGTCAGTTTCTTCATTAATATATTTTGCTATACTTTCCATAATTTCATCAATTTTCAAATCTAATCTACGAAGTTCTGCTAGAATACGCAACTGTTGTAAATACTTCTTTAACGTTAATTCCGTATTTGTTGTTTCTTCAAGTCTTTGAATAATATTTTCAATAACGTACTCAGGCTTTTCAATACCAAAATCACTTAATACCGCAAATACAATTTCTTCTGGTTTATCTGATTTTATAAAAATCTTATAGTGAATATTTTTTATTGAACGTAGTTGGTACTTAAAACTCAAATCTTCTGAAATTAATATATCAGACATTTTAGGATTCTCTTTTCCTAGAAAAATCACAAACTGACGAACAGGAATTCGATACTTCCGCAATAGCATTGATTTATATTCAAGCATTCGGTAAATCATTTCAGGTTCATCAACTACTTGAAATTCGATTTGAAGTACAAAAACGTTTCCATTTGCATCTGTAATTTTCTTCAGAACGTCTGGTTTCCTTTCTTTAGTATGTTGAACATCATCAGGCAATTCCTCAAAAGAAAGAATAGCGATTTCAAGAACATTCTGCATTAAACTAGGTATAACGGCTTCAATATTTTCCTTAAAAATTTTATCATATTGATTCGCCTGTCTTTTTTTCAGATTGGTTTTCATAGAATAAATAAACAAAAGGTATAAACATATTTGTTAAAACAATCCTTGATACGAAATCAAACCAATGGCGATTACGGCTAAGATTAAACCTATTTTATTAAGTAAGGTAAATTTCTCTTGAAAGAAAATAAAGGCCACCAATGCCGAACCTACAATTACACCAATGTTATAAATCGGTAAGACGAATGCACCATTATTTTGATAAGCATCCAATGCTTTTAACAAGTAATAGAAAGATAAAAAGTTAGGAATACCTAAAGGAACAGCCGCTACCAAACTCTTAAACACCAATTTTTCTTTTCCTTGAATTATTCTAATTCCTAAAACGATTCCTCCAATCAAAACAGAACCCACTAAAATGGTCAACGTAAAAGGAATTGTCGTTCCTGATGCCGTTACGTACTTGGCATTCAAATAATTGAAAGTTGTATTCGTAATGCCGTACATTACAAATACTGCAATTGGTAATAGCCAATCTATATTTTCTTTTTTGTTACTGCTATCACTTTCGCTCTTTTTAAAAGTACTCAGCACTACAGCTACGATGGCTAATATCAATCCTAAATAATTTAAAGTATCAAAACTGCTACTCATTTTCAAAACAACTAAACTGAAAATGACTGGAACTACCAACGACATATTGTTTGCCAAAGAGGTCATCGCCATACCAATACGTTGCGTAGAAATACCTGAAAGCATAAAAGTAATGACAAAACCTACTCCCAAAAGCATCGCTAAAAGTGTTGAGGTTTCAGATAAGTCTAAACTAAAATGCTGATTTTCTGGCAAGAACAACAATCCTGTAATGATACAAATTGGATAATTGAGAATGATAGTCTGAAAAGTATTGACGCCAAATCGTGGATGTAGTCGAAAATTGATTAACAATAAAACCGAGAAGATGATACTGAGTAATAAATCTATCATATCGAAGAATGGTTAAATGCTTTTAAAGTTGATGAGTTCTTAATCCTAATTATTCAAATTTAAGCATTGTAATATTATGTTTAAACAAATATTCCCGAATTCAGGGATGAAAACTATCATTTCCTAAATTCGGGAATACAAATTATTCAAATAAGCTATTATTAAGCTTTTTTAACCAAGTCTTCTAATAAATCAACCCACATCGGTGAGTTATTTAAGCTTTCTACTAATTGCCAATGTTGT
Source organism: Arcicella lustrica (assembly GCF_034930985.1). Lineage (NCBI taxonomy): Bacteria > Pseudomonadati > Bacteroidota > Cytophagia > Cytophagales > Flectobacillaceae > Arcicella > Arcicella lustrica. Next base: position 73,479 of record NZ_JAYGIM010000012.1, on the reverse strand, counting down.
CCGCCAAATTCTTCAAACATTTCACGGTACTCTTCACCGATTTCGATAGTTGTTTCTAAACAATCTGCTACAAAAGCTGGTGAGAAAACTAAAATTTTCTTTTTGCCCTGCGCTGCCAATTCTTTAATCACAACATCAGTATAAGGCTGAACCCAAGGGTCGCTTCCTAATCTTGACTGAAAAGTAGTCGTATAAGTACCTTCTTTCAAGCCCAATTCTTTTACTAATAATCGAGTCGTTTCATGACATTGCGCTCTGTAACAATGTTGATTCATTGAGTGAATAGTATCGCAACATGAACCGAACTTACAAGTATTTCCAGTACAATCTCCTTTGGTAATTTGGCGCTGTGGTAAGCCATGATAACTAAACATGAAGTAATCGTAATCTTGTTTAGCCATATAATTACGAGCCGCCGTTGCGAAGTACTCTATAAATTTAGGATGATCGTAAAAAGTATTAACAAAACTTATTTCAGGAATAATTTGCCATTCTTTTACAATGCGCATGGTTTTTTCATAGACCGAACCTGTACTTGCAGAAGCATATTGTGGAAAAAACGGTACTACAATAATTTTCTTATAGCCCGATTTTTTAAAGAATTCTAATCCAGCATCCATACTTGGACTTTGATAACGCATTGCCAACTTCACATCATAGTCTTCGCCCAATTGTGCTTGCAACATTTTCTCAATGTCTTCCCCGTAAAACTTCAATGGCGAGCCTCTTTCTGTCCAAAGTTCTTTATATACTTTAGCCGATTTAGGTGCTCTGAATGGCGCAATGATAAGATTCACTAACATCCATCTAAAAGCATAAGGAATATCGATTACTCTTCCATCCATTAAAAATTCACGTAAATATTTACGGACATCTGGCGTATTTGGCGAATCTGGAGTACCCAAATTAACAATTAATACACCTGTTTTAAGTTTCGTTGCTACTGGTTTTTCAGACAACACTTGTGGTTCTTGTACTTGCATTGTAATAATTTATGTTTCTATTATTTACGCAAAAAATCGCTAAAGAGATTGTTTAAAGACAACATTCAAAGTGCAAATTTGTTTGATTTTAATGTTTCTACCGCTTTTTTGTGAATTTTATTTTAAGAAACATCTAGTTTAATCCTTCCAACCTACTGGTTTGGAAGGTGTTCTGTATAAATTATCTAAACACTCTACGTACTCATTACATACTCTTGTACCTGCTGGACATGAATATACTTCTCCTTGAAGTTTCACATAGGCTGGTCGTTCTCCTTCTGGAATTCCAACAGATCGGTCGATATAAAACACTTTTTTTCTTACTGAATGTACATCAAAAACGCCAAGGATTTTTTCGCTAGGATTGGTTACAGATTTAATATTATAGCTAAAACGTGTTTCCGCAGGAACATCAAATAATGTCCCGTTATTTTGTGTCTGTGCAACAAGTCCTTGATAATAATTATAAACACTTTTAGTAATAGAACGCTGTTCAAATTGAAGATAATAAGGTGTTGTATCATCAAAAGGTACTCTCGCTACTTGTTTGCCAGTTATTCTTTGTCCATTTAAGTATGAATCAGAAAAAATGTTAAGTGCCGTTGAAAAAGTAATATCCCAACAGGTTCTATCGCATTTATAATTCAGCGTCACATCGGTAGGTTGTGGCGGGAACATACACGTTTTTTTAGCAAAATCATAATATCCATTGGTGCATGTTTCACAAATAAAAGCTTTTTGGTAATGTTTCCAGAACCATTGGTAATTATCTCCAAGATTGGGTGAATCCTGAAAATCTACATAAATATTAAAACCTCCACGACGAGCATCGCCTTTTACATAATTATCCATTATTTCAAATTTTGTAATCAGGTTTTCAATTTCAGGTACTGGTCGCATGGTTTCGGGCGAAGAAACATACTTTTTTCCATCGCTGGTTTCAATTGTTAGCTTGTAAGTACCACCTACTCTTCCTGCAAATGTTTCAGACGTTTGATAATTGCCCGTTCCTTTTGGGTCAGTTAAGTTTTCTATTAAGCCTTTTTCGTCTGTAAAATATACTTTCGCTTTCAATATTGGCTGAAAACTTCCTCCTGTAAGTTTGTTGGACGACATATACAATTTCACTTTATGCAAACCAGGTTGGTCTGATAAAGTTGCTTCAACCGAGAAAAAACTGTTAGTTGATACTTGTTCAAAATCAGTGATTGGTGTGATGCACGAAATCACCAAAGCACATATTAATAAGGTTAATATCGGAAATCTAGTTTTCATGATAAATCTATTTTCAGCCTTTCTGACGGAAAGGAATGGAAGTCTTATTTATAAAAATTTAAAATTGTAGGTCAATGATACCAATGGATTGGCAAATACACTTAATTCATAAGGTTTTAAACCATTCCCTACAGGTTTGAAGAAAACGGAGTAAGGATTTTTTCTTCCATAAAGATTATAAATCGTAAAAGTCCAACTTCCCTCCCATCGCTTTTCTTTTAAACTAGGATTGGTAATCGTCCAAGAAAAATCTAAGCGATGATAATCAGCCATTCTATCATTATTACGAGCTTCATACACAGGATATTTCTTGTTGTCTAACTGAAAAAAACCAGAAGGTGACGAAAACGGGCGACCAGTATTATAAGCAAACGTAAATGAAAAACTATGGTGAATAGTTGGCTGAATATTCATCATGATATTCAAACTATGTGGTTTATCATAATTTGAAGCATACCAATTTCCATCTGAAATTTGTTGAAGTTCAGGAAAATCACCTCTTACTTGTTGCAAAGAACGAGCATAAGTATAACTCATCCAGCCACTCAGTTCTCCTCTTTTTTTAGTAACCATCAATTCTAAACCGTAAGCTCTTCCTTTTCCAGCAATCAATTGCGTTTCTATGGCTTTACTTAATTGCAAGTTGGCACCAGAAATATAATCTACTACGTTTTGAGTAGAGCGAAAATAAGTTTCAGCCGACAACTCCCAAATATTATCTTTAAAAGTTTTGAACACTCCTAGCGAAGCAAAATCACTTACTTGAGGTTTGATATATTCATCTGAAGTTTTCCAACGAGCCGTCGGTAAAGGCGTAGTATTATTCGATAACAACTGTATAAATTGTTGCATTCTGTTATACCCTAATTTCAAGGTACTGTTTTCACCCAAAGAGTATTTTATGGCTAAACGAGGCTCAAAACCACCATAGGTTTTTTCGACAGCACCACTTGAAATGGTTTCTTCACCAATTTGCGAAGAAATCGTTCTAGGTTCATTATCCAAGTATTTTCTTACTGTTGTTGGTCCAAAACTCAAATATTGTGCATAACGAATACCAGCCTGAATGGTTAGTTTTTCATTGGCTTTGTATTCATCATCCACAAACAACCCTAATTCTAACGATTGTTCTCTTGGTAAAAGCACCGTCGAAATTCTTGAACTTATATTCTCGTTCAGCTTTCCGGGCGAAATCTGATAATTAATTCCACTTACACCGAAGTTAATTTTATGTTTTTCGTCTGGATTATAATCAAAATTGACCTTCAAACTTTTGTAGTCTATATTATTTCGTAAATCAATTCTGTTCACACTATCTGGTGCATACGTTTTAGTTTTATAATTACTCAAAACTCCGACCACATCCAAACTCATTTTAGTATTAAAATAATGACTCCATCTTGATGAAAAATTCAAATGTCCGTAATCAAACTGTGTTTGTTTGGCTACCACATTTTCTAAACTAAATAATGAATCTACTTGATAAAAATCCTTGCTTACATAAGTTGAAAACGAAAAGGTATTATTCTTATTCGGTCTGAAAAATACTTTAGTGGCTAAATCATAGAAATTCGCACGAGTGTTCCGCATGTTATCAGGACCAATCCATTTAAACCAAAAGTCATTAAACGATAATCTTCCAGCAACCACGACCGATAGTTTTTCTTTAATAATAGGAATCTCGGCCATTGCTCTGTTAGAAACAAAACCTATCCCGCCCGAAAGTTTAAATTTCTCTAAACTTGGGTCAGTCATTTTTATATCTAAAATAGAAGCCGTTCTACCCCCAAATCTTGAAGGAATACTTCCTTTATAAAGTTCTAATTCACGAATAGCATCCGAAGCAAAAACTGAAAATAAACCAAACAAATGAGTTGGGTTAAAAATAGGAGCATCATCAATATAAATTAAATTTTGGTCGATATTTCCACCTCGCACATTGACACCATTTGACCCCTCACCAACTGACGACACCCCTGGCAAAGTTTGTAAAGAACGCATAATATCTACTTCACCCATCATTGCGGGCAATTTTTTAATACCTTTAATACTTAACAGCGTTACGCCTAAGGACGGTGTTTGGATACTTTTTCGAGTAGCTTGGCTAGAAACAATTACTTCCTCCAAGGTTTTTGACACATCGTCGAGTGCTAGGTCAAAGGTCATATTTCCTTTTAGCGCTACTTTGGTTCGATAAGGTTTATAGCCGACATGACTAAACTTAATCACATAATCGCCTTTGGGCAAGTAAACATTATACCTCCCCGTTGTATCTGTAATAATGCCTGATTTCCTAAAATCTAAGAAAATCGTTACTCCGACGATAGGCTCACCTGTTTTGGAATCTGTTATTTTCCCGGTTAAAAGAGGCAGTTTAAATTCTGCATTTTGGGCAACAATTTGTGTAGGCAATGTTATGTAAGTGCAACAAAAAAGTAAACACTTCATTGAAAGTATTCGTAAAAATTGTTTCATAGTTTAGTTTAAAAATAGTCTGAGTTCAAAAGGGTTAGCCCATTTTACAAAGAACGGCATTTTAACGCTAATCTATGGCATGTCCTACCTAAATAACTATCAATATAGTACTATAAAAAAGACGAAATGTATAAAAATCAAGATAAAACATCGAAATAATAGCGTCGAAATCAAATCCTGCCCGACTTGTTTCAACGCTATATTAATCAATCTGTACTCTATCTTGATTAATTATACTTGAACCGTTAAGCTGATAATTTATTTAGATGCTGCAAACTTAGAAAAATTAAAACCATCAATCAAATCAATAAATATTATTTAGAAATAGATAAAAACTATTAATAAGCCCAATTACTAAGTGAAAAAAGGATTTTTTTAAGAAGAAAGCACAAAAAGACCGAGATTTTATAGAAGCGAAGAATAGTGAATCCCCAAAAAGTATAACATTTAAGCACTAAATGTTAAGCATTTCATGGAATTGTGAAATTTGTTCCCTAATTTTGCACCTGAAAAATAAGTAATTTATTAATCAAAGAAATCTGTAAACAACGCTAGAGTATTTATTAATATTGTAAGCCTTTAATAATTAATCTCTAATAGTCATTTAACTAATTCTTTCTTAGTAGATTAAATACTATTCCAAATTCAAAATCACAAAACAAACTTATTATAATGGCATCAGTCAGACCAGATGAAGTATCAGCCATTTTGAGAGAACAACTCTCAGGAGCAAAATCAGAGGCTGAACTTCAAGAAGTAGGTACCGTATTACAAATCGGTGATGGTGTAGCCCGTATTTACGGACTATCGAAAGTACAGGCGGGTGAATTACTCGTTTTTGATAACGGCTTAAAAGCCCTAGCGCTGAACCTTGAAGAAGATAACGTAGGTGCGGTATTATTAGGGGATTCATCTGAAATCAAAGAAGGAGATACTGTAAAACGTACGGACGAAATCGCATCTATTAAAGTGGGCGACGGTATCTGCGGTCGTGTTGTAAACACACTTGGCGAGCCTATTGATGGTAATGGACCAATCACAGGTGATTTGTACGATATGCCTTTGGAACGTAAAGCTCCGGGTGTAATCTTCCGTCAACCTGTAACTGAACCCCTTCAAACAGGTATCAAAGCGATTGATGCGATGATTCCAGTAGGTCGTGGACAACGTGAATTGGTAATCGGTGACCGTCAGACAGGTAAAACTACTGTTTGTATCGACACTATCATTAACCAAAAAGAGTATTTTGACGCAGGAAATCCAGTTTACTGTATTTATGTTGCTTGTGGTCAGAAAGCTTCTACTATCAAACAAATCGAACAAACTCTTCGCAAAGCGGGTGCGATGGACTATACTGTGATTGTTGCCGCTGGTTCTTCTGACCCAGCTCCAATGCAGTTCTTTGCTCCATTTACTGGTGCTGCTATCGGTGAATTCTTCCGTGATACTGGTCGTGCAGCTTTAGTTATCTATGATGACTTATCTAAACAAGCAGTTTCTTACCGTGAAGTTTCATTGTTACTTCGTCGTCCTCCAGGACGTGAAGCATACCCTGGTGACGTTTTCTATCTTCACTCTCGTTTATTAGAGCGTGCTGCTAAGATTAACTCATCTGATGAAATTGCTCGTAGCATGAACGATTTACCTGAATCTATCAAGCATTTGGTAAAAGGTGGTGGTTCATTAACAGCTCTTCCAATCATCGAAACACAAGCGGGTGACGTTTCTGCCTATATTCCTACAAACGTAATCTCTATTACGGATGGACAGATTTTCTTGGAATCTAACCTTTTCAACGCAGGTATTCGTCCAGCTATCAACGTAGGTATTTCGGTATCACGTGTGGGTGGTAACGCTCAAATCAAGTCGATGAAAAAAGTAGCAGGTACTTTAAAGCTTGACCAAGCGCAATTCCGTGAATTGGAAGCATTTGCTAAATTTGGTTCTGACTTAGATGCTGCAACGAAATTGACTATCGAACGTGGTCGTCGTAACCTTGAAATGTTGAAGCAACCAAACGGTGCTCCTCAACGTGTTGAAGAACAAATCGCTATGATTTTCCTTTCAACTAAAGGTCTTCTTGATACTGTAGCTGTAAGTAAAGTTCGTGAATTCGAAAAAGATTTCATCAACGTAATGAACGCTACTCAAAAATCAACGATGGATGCTTTGAAAGCAGGAAAATATGATGATTCTTTGACAGATGTCTTGACTAAAGTATCGAAAGAAGTAGCGCCGAAATATGCGTAAAAAATAATTTTCAATTTTGAATGATAGAATGATAGTGATTTTACAATTTCAATTAACTCACTATCATTCATTCATTCTATCATTCATTTATTAGAAAAGAGAATGGCTTCATTAAAAGAAGTAAGAAACCGAATAGTATCGGTAAACTCAACTCAGCAGATTACCAAAGCCATGAAAATGGTGTCGGCGGCAAAACTTCGCCGTGCGACAGACGCAATCACTCAGATGCGTCCCTATTCAAAAAAATTAACTGAAATGATTGCTACCGTTTCTGCAAATGCAGAAGGTGCAAAAGAAAACCCATACACTATCGTTCGTAATATCAATAAAGTATTAGTTATTGTTGTTACTTCAGACCGTGGTTTATGTGGTGCTTTCAATGCCAATGTTGGTAAAGCAGCAGTAAGCTTAATCGCTGAAAAATATGCTGAACAACAAGCGGCTGGAAATGTTGAAATTATGGCACTTGGCAAAAAAGGTGGTGAATACCTTTCTCGCCGTGGATATAACGTAAACACTCAATATGCTGATATTTTCACAAAATTAAGCTTTGCTAATGTTCGTATTGCTGCAGAAGCAGCTATGAAAGGTTTTGAAGAAGGTAAATACGATGTTGTTGAATTGGTTTATAACGAATTCAAAAACGTTGCTACTCAAATCTTAAAAACAGAACAAGTAATGCCTATCGTTGAGAAAAAAGACGAAAAAGTAAAAGCATCTTCTGTTGATTATATTTTTGAACCTTCTGAAGAAGAAATTATCAATGAATTGATTCCTAAAGCATTGAAATTGCAAATCTTCAAAGCAGTTCTTGAATCAAATGCTTCTGAGCATGGTGCTAGAATGACAGCAATGGATAAAGCAACAGACAATGCTGGTGAATTATTGAAAGAATTGAAATTACAATACAACCGTTCACGTCAGGCAGCTATTACTAACGAAATCCTTGAAATCGTTGGTGGTGCAGAAGCTTTGGCAGCGGCATAATATTATATGTTTCTTCAAAAAACTCATTCTCAAAAGGAATGAGTTTTTTGTTTTTATACCAATCCACGATAAAGTATTTTATTGAGCTATCAATATTTACTGTTTATCGAAATTTTATGTACTTAACAAAAAGCTAAAGTATTCTTGAAAAAACTCTACTTATATTTGTAGCTTACATCATAACAAATTTTCTTCTCATGAAAAATTTTATTATTTCAATTCTAGCAATTTTTACTTTAAATACTTCATTAAATGCTCAGGGAATTAAAACCCCAGCACCAAGTCCAACGCAAACGATTAAACAAGATTTTGCTTTATCAAGTATCGAGATTACCTATTCAAGACCAAACATTAAAGGCAGAGTAGTTTTCGGAGATTTAGCCCCTTTTGGCAAACTTTGGAGAACTGGTGCTAATGCTGCAACAAGAGTAACTTTTGGCGAAGATGTAAAAGTAGGTGGCGTAGCGTTAAAAGCTGGTACTTATGTTTTATACACTATTCCAAACAAAGAAGAATGGGAAGTTATCTTTAACAAAGGCATTAATAACTGGGGAATTGATGGTTACAAAGCTGAAGAAGACCTTGCTAAATTCAAAGTAAAACCTAATGCTTTAGCGAAATCTGTTGAAACATTTACTATCGAAATTGCGAATGTTAACCCTTCATCAGCAGAGATTGAAATCAGTTGGGAAAAAACATCAGTTTCTATTCCTGTAACGGCTGATATTGATGGTAAAATCTCGAAAGCTATCGAAACTGCTATGACAGTTGATAGCCGTCCGTACTTTCAAGCAGCAAGTTATTATTTTGAAACAGGTAAAGATTTGAACAAAGCTTTAGCTTGGGCTGATAAAGCGATTGAACAAACGCCTAAAGCATTTTGGATTATGCACTTAAAAGCAAAAATTCAAGCAAAATTAGGGAATAAGACTGTAGCCATTGAAACTGCAAAAAAATCTATCGAATTAGCAAAAGAAGCCAATAATATGGATTATGTAGCGTTAAATGAAAAGTTAATTGCTTCAATGAAGTAATTCTCATTGAATTCTTTTTTAAACCTGTAAGTGTATCTGGCACTTACAGGTTTTTTTGTTTATAATGTTATAGAAATCAGAAAATAATGATACCTTTGCAGGACTAATTTTAAACGATTCTTTCAGAATCCAGTAAACATGAAGCTAAGACAAATTTTCTGCTAATTCCCTTTCTCGGCTCTGCAAAATCCAGTCTTCATGGATATTGCCCTCCGAAAGGGCAGTAATTTCAAATCATTCATTTCCTGTTTAGATGTTTTAATTTCTGGAAGATAAAATCAATTGTGTATCTTTAAAATACTCAATCAGATTAATCTTAGCCTTAGAAATCCTAACAAAGCAAGCAAGATAAACGTCCTATAAAACAATGTCAATTTAAGATAAGGCTCGCAACATTTCTTATGAATATTTTACCCTTACCAACAGATGAGTCTGTGAAAGAGTAAAGAACCTATCTTGTGTTCTTTAATATTCATGAAAAAGTCTGAATTTATTTAGACTTCTGAATAACATTCCAATATTGATTATCAAGATATTATGCATACTACAGAAGAAGTAAAAGAGACAGCCGTATTGGTGGCTGTACAAACACAAAAACAAACAGCAGAACAAACCAAAGAATATTTAGATGAATTAGCTTTCTTGGCTGATACTTCACAAATCAATACGCTATATACTTTCACACAAAAATTAGAAAAACCTGATACTCGTACTTACGTTGGAAAAGGTAAAATGCAAGACATCATCGCTTATGTAGTAGATAATGATGTTGACATGGTGATTTTTGATGATGATCTTTCGCCCGTTCAAATCAGAAATATTGAAACGGAATTTGCGAAGTTCCAACATGAAGTAAAAATCCTAGATCGTAGTTTATTGATTCTGAATATTTTTGCGATGCGTGCTAAAACCGTTCAAGCAAAAACTCAAGTTGAATTGGCACAACAACAATATATTTTGCCAAGATTAACTAGAATGTGGACCCACCTTTCTAAACAACGTGGTGGTGTGGGTATGCGTGGACCCGGTGAAAAAGAATTAGAAACTGACCGTCGTATTGCCAACGATAGAATTGTTTTCTTGAAAGAAAAGCTCAAGCAAATCGATAAACAAGCTTTTACTCAACGTAAAAACCGTGATAGAATGGTGCGTGTTTCCTTAGTAGGTTATACAAACGTTGGTAAATCTACTTTGATGCGTAGATTAGCAAAAGCAGAAGTATTTGCTGAAAACAAACTCTTCGCAACGGTTGATGCTACAGTAAGAAAAGTAACTTTTGATACGATTCCGTTCTTACTTTCAGATACGGTAGGCTTCATCAGAAAATTACCAACGATGTTGATTGAATCGTTCAAATCGACCTTAGATGAAGTTCGTGAAGCAGATATTTTATTACACGTCGTTGATATTTCGCATCCAAATTATGAAGAGCATATCGAAGTAGTAAACTCGACGCTTACAGAAATTGGTGCTTCCGACAAGCCAACGATTTTAGTCTTCAATAAAATTGATTTATTCTCTTCAGAAGAAATCGTGATTAATGACTGGGAAATTGGTTCTGGTAATGAACCCGAAAATCAACAAAGTAGGATTGAAAAAGTAACCGCTTTCTTGAAGAATTCTTACATGAATAATCCTCAGCCTCAAACGGTTTTCATTTCTGCTGAACAAAAAGAAAATATCGAAGAACTCAGAGAAACAATTGTAAAGGCTGTCAAGGAAAAACATATTCTTATTTTCCCAAATTGGTTGAATGAAGTACATTATCCAACCGAAGAACTTGAAGAGGAAGAAGAGTAAAGCGAATATTAATCGCTTACCTTGATTATTAAAGAGTTTTTAGAGAAATTTGTAATGACGGAGCTTTCAAGAAATAAATTCTTGGAAGCTCAACAAAGACGCCATAGTTCAACGGATAGAATAGACGTTTCCTAAACGTTTGATGCGGGTTCGATTCCCACTGGTGTCACTAGAGTGATGAGTTGTGAATGATGAATTGTGAATTTAATAGATATTTTAATTAGGTATCATAAAAGTATTCTAGCAATATTTAAAACAGCGACCTAGGTTTACTCAGCATTCATTCTAAACTCAAAACTCATTCACGTACAAAGTTTTACCGACTAATTTCATACAATTTGAAAACCATTTCAATCGCTCTGTGTACATACAATGGATCTAAATTTTTAAGAGAACAACTCCAAAGTATTGTCAATCAAAAGCTTCTGCCGAATGAAATTATTATCACGGACGATTGCTCTACTGATAACACAGAAAGTATTGTGAATGAATTTAAAAGCTCTCTCAATATTACTTTTATCAGGAATATTGAACCGCTGAAAGTTGCTAAAAACTTCGAAAAAGCCATTTCTCTTTGTACTAGCGATATCATTACTCCTTGCGACCAAGATGATATTTGGCATCCTGACAAATTATCGACTATCCACAATTTTTTTGAAGAAAACCCCACAAAACTTGCTGTTTTCTCTGATGCAACATTGGTTGATAAACATGGAAAAGATTTAGGACAACGCTTTTGGCAAAAAGTGCGTCTTGCTACTCCACAAATTGAAGCTTGGAAACAAGATAAAGCTTTAGATATTACGCTTCATGGCAACAGAGTAGCTGGTTGTATGTTAGCTTTTAGAAAAGAATTACTCTCATTTACGCAACCTTTTCCTACTTTTCGTCCACCAATGATTCATGACGGTTGGCTTACTTTGGTTGCTTGTATGTTTAATGGTATTGGGTTAATTGAAAAACCTTTAATTTCCTATCGTCAGCACGAAGCACAGCAAGTAGGAACAAGAGCTGTTGAAGGTGGAAAGGTTTTGACCTTGAAAGAACGATTGGCTCGTCCAAGAGCTGAGAAAATTGCGCCTTTTCTTCAAAAACGAGATGAATATATTTATTTAAAAACCATATTATCAACCTATTTAAAAGCAACTAATAATCCAATCATCCATAATAATTTCAAAAAAATTGATGCAATTATTGCTTTTTATGAAACTAGGGCTCAACTTTCGGTTTTTCATCTAGCTAGACTTTTTCCTGTGATGAAATTATTGTTTGCTGGTGCTTATCATCGTTATAAAGATCAAGAAGCTTCTTGGAAAGCACCTTATATTGCTGCTTTAGGAGATGTATTGGAGTAAAGAAAAATTCTTTTATGAAATTAATATATACCGTTTGTACTGCTAGTTATTTATATCAAGCTTTTTCGCTGGGTGATTCTATCAAAAAGACAAATCCTGATTATGAATTAATCATTTGTCTTACCGATAAAATGCCTGAGGTTAATTTCCCAATTCCATACAAAATACTTCCTGTAGAAAGTATCAACTTTCCTGCTTTAGAAGAGTATAGTCAAAAATTTAGCATCATCGAATTGGCTTGTGCTTTCAAACCTATTTTTGCCTTTTATTTGCTAAAAAGTTATCCTTCTTTAGAAAAATTGATTTATCTGGATACAGATATTTATCTATATGATTCACTTGTTGGCATTGAAAAAAATCTTGACGAACATGATATTATTTTAACACCACATATCACGAAAGCCATTCCTCTTTCTGAACGTTGGAACGAAAAACAATACTTAAATGCAGGTTTGTACAATGCGGGTTTCATAGCTTTCAAGCGTACTGAAAATTCTTTGAAGTTTTTAGATTGGTGGCAAACGCATTTAAACAAATATGGTTATCTCGACTATTGTAAAGGCATGGGAGCCGACCAACTTTGTTTGAATTTTGTACCTGTCTTTTACGAAAAAGTATTGGTAGATTATAATCCTTCGCTCAATATAGCTTATTGGAATTTACAGGAGCGTGAATTAAGTTTCGTTGATGGAAAGTACTTCGTGAACCAAAATACGCCATTGGTTTTCTTTCATTTTAGTGGTTACAATCCAGATAAACCAACATTAATTTCTAAGCATTTTAAATTACCAAAAAATAGAAGCCAGAAGGCTTTGAAGCAAATTATTAAAGAATATAGAACGGAATTAATCAAAAATCATTTTATCGATTTAAAAGGGATTATTCCAGCTTATGGCATTTATACTATTCCTCCAAAAGAAAAACATCCCATCGTAAAATTCATTGAAAAGTCTGCTTGGAAGGTGATTAATTATGTAGAAAACTATTAAGGTTTTCTACATAATTAATATTTAGATAGCTACTTTTATTTAGTTTTTTCGCCCTCTTTGATATTATCTACAACTTGACAAGCAGCAACAACAAATCAACAGAATAGTATAACGAGTTGATAAGCTTAGTCCTATAACTCATTGTCTTGAAGACTGTTAATAATGAGTTATTGATGTAAAAGCTTGGTAACAAAAAACAAAACAATGCTCATAAAAAACTCAGTGTCTCTAATCATAAAAAGAAACACTGAGTAAGCACTTTCAACCTTTAACATTTATTGAGCAAACCTATATAATACATCTGAAAATACCTTTTTAGGGTTAGAACCTACGCCTGCTACTTTGATGGCATATTGTGTACCCGCTACTAAATCTTCAAACAAAAACGTTTTGGCAGTTGATGACTCTACTTGCCATATACTATCTTCCGTTACAGGAGCTTTGGTAATCTCAAAAAGATACGACTTCGCCCTTCTATTTTATCAACACTTGCATACAAACTAGCGGCTAATGGTCCGTTTTCAACCTTAAAATTACTTGGCTTAGCCAAGATACCAATCGGAGTTCTGCTTTTTTGAATTTCAAAACCTGAACCCAGTGCAATTAATTCACTACCATTACAATTGGCTTGTACGTACAAACCCAATAAACCCAGTTGTTTTTCCAAGTCTTTACGAGCAAGGTTTTTTCTGAGTGTTGCTTGCTTACCTCCTAATTCATTTGCCGACAATGCTTCTACGTAAGCATTTCTGCTTGCTGTAATTTCCGCTAAAGTTGGAATGGGATTAGGAAAATCTGCGTTTCCTGTTAAACTGTCGATAATCGCTTGGCTCTTGGTGTCGATATCATCATCTCTGAGCCGTGAAAAACTAATAATCACTTTTACAGTGGACATATTGGTGGGGATTAAATAGTTGTAAATTCTTAATCTTATAATAGGAATACTTGCACAAATCATCAAAAAAGATGAGTCTCTCTCAGCTTTCTAAAATTAATAAATTTTCTTTTTCAAAAACAAGTAGGCTTTATATTTTTTTCAAAAAACTTATTATACGGTAAAATTTGAATTATTTGAAGCCATTTTGATGTAACTCAACAAGTATTTTTTGTTGACTACCAAAAGAAATTTAACACTAATAATCTATTAATGACCACATTAATAGATTCATAACAACACTGCATCAGACTTTTGTAAGTCAACAAAACAATTTTGTAAGCTTACAATGAAATTTTGTAAGTCAACAAAAAAGTTTTGTAAGCTTACAATAGAATTTTGTAAGTCAACAAAAAAGTTTTGTAAGCTTACAATGAAATTTTGTAAGTCAACAAAAAAGCTTTGTAAGCTTACAATGAAATTTTGTAAGTCAACAAAAAAGTTTTGTAAGCTTACAATAGAATTTTGTAAGTCAACAAAAAAGTTTTGTAAACAAACAAAATTGCTATGTAGCTCAGCTCAAAAAGTTTTGAAACTTAAGAAAAAGCCTCAAAAATTGCTTTTTTTGCCTTATAGGAAGGAATATATTATTTAAAGGATAACTTAGGAATTTATCTACCTTTATTTTAATTTGGACTTATCTTTAAAAAGATGAGCATGAGAAATATGAGAGTTTAATAGAACTACTAATTGATGAGGTTGTTAAGTTAAGATTATAGATAAACAAATACTAACTAGGGGAGATATATGAAAAAAAATAAATATAAAATGGATAAAGATAACTTTAGATTATTTTATCAAATCCAGTATGACAGAATAGATAAGCTTGAAACTAAAAGGGAAAACTTCTGCAATTTTGTATTGACATTGAGTTCTGTAATTATAGTATTTTCTTTAAATGAAGATAATAGATTACCGAAGTACACTAATTATTTAATTGTTCTTATTTGTATTATAAATTTAGCAGCAATCATCTTTATAAATAAAACCCGTCCATTTATTAAAATGCATCAAAAACGTGCAGATTTAGCTAGTAAAAGCAATGAAAATTCATTCAACAAAATAAAAAATAAAATTGGTAAGGCAAATAGTAATCAAGATTACCTAAATAGAAATAACATTTACACTTGCATTCATATTTGTTTACTCTTATTTATGATTACTCTTTTAGCATTAGAAAACAATTGGTTTTGTTCATTGATGATAAAAAGTTAACCGTTTTAACTGTGATTGTTATTTCCTATTAGATAAGTGTCATTTTAGTAACAAATGATACTTAAAAGTTAACTAATTGATAAATTTAGTTTTACAACTCAATATCTATAGTTTATTAATCAAGAATAGCTAACTTAAATCACACCATAATAAACTTAAAAATGAAAAATACACTTATACTCTTCAACCTATGTTTTATTACATTATTATTCTCAAATAATGTTCTATCACAAAAAGGAGACACTATCAGAATCATAGATATTAAATCATTTATGGAATCTTTAAAAGACGTAAATCCAGATACGCTAGTGTATATGGCTAGTCAATATCCTGCTACATTTCATGAAGGGATGGATTCTCTGAATAGGTATGTAAAACAACATGTATTTAAACATTTTGTAGGCTCTGTTAGCAAAGATGTAATGATACTTTGTTCTGTTATTATCGAAAAAAATGGATGTATCTCAGCAATACAGATTTTGCCAAATAATAATGCTGATAAGAGTTTAGAAAGTTCTGTGATAAATGCACTATATGCCTCTCCAGAATGGTTTCCTGCTTCACAAGATGGAAAAAAACTAAGGTTTAAAAGAATATTAGCATTTAGATTTCCTTAGTTTGCTTTTACAAGATGAGCAAATGAAGGGTTGATGAGTTTGGATTGATAGCTCATTACCTTTAGATAAAAATTCATCAGCAAGGACGGTAAAAGCGAAAATTATTTGATAAATCAAGATTTAGACAAAGGATAAGTTTAAACTTTATTTTTAAAAAAAAAATATCTTAACTGTTAGTTTAGTCCTCTAGATAATAAAATATAGAAATGAATTGATATGTAAACCATATATATTATAAAATATGAAAGAGAAAGATTTTGACTACATTATAGAATTTGAAAATGAAAGTTCAGTTTTGGATTTTAAAGCTACGCAATATCGAAAAGAAAAACATGTCGATTTGATTAAAGACATAATTGCAATGGCAAATGTTAATAACAAAGAAGATAAATTTATTATTGTTGGAGTAAATTTAAAATCAAATGGAGAAAGAGATATTTTAGGTATTAGCGATGAGTTTGTTGATGATGCAATTTATCAACAATTAGTTAATAAGAATGTTGAACCTGAGATAAATTTCAGCTATTATCCTTATAAATATCAATCTGTAATGGTAGGGATATTTCATATTCATAATAATATTAATCCTCCTTACATGCTTAAAAAAAATCATAAAACATTAAATGAAGGTGATTCTTTTATTCGCAAAGGTTCTTCCCAAGAAAGAATAACAAGAAAAGATATAGATTTATTTTATTCGCAAAAATTTGCTCAAAAAGATTTTAGTAAAAATGTAAATTTAGTATTTAAAGATTCTGAAGATAAGAAAATATTTATACCTGTATTATCTGATTTAGAATACCCTTCGGATAATGCCAGAAATCAAATCCTTAAAATTATAAAAGAAAAAGAAGAAGTGTTAAAAAAAACAAAAGACGAAAACTTTCCTTCACTAGCTTTTTTATATTCAAATAGTTACAAACCCATATTAGGACTAGATTCTTATAAAAATAGAAGTATTTCTACATTAAATGAAAATTTACTCAATCTGAAAAAGGATTACAAGAACAGTGATTTATATTATCAATTTGAGACAAAGGCAAATCAAATCAATTTGACTATTATAAATAGCAGTAATGAATATATTGAGGATGCTTCTATAGAAGTATATATAAAAAAATCTGATGGTTTAATCGTAGCAAATACCATTTATTCAGCCCCGTCTGCGAGTAGTAGTTGGGGACAACTCCCTTATGATATGGATGTTGAACCATTATGGGACAAATTCAATTATCCCTCAGTTAAGGAAACAAATGAAAACTATATAATAGTTGAAGATTTAGATGTCATCAAACATCATGTACCAAAAGATGCCTTTAAAGTCCCTATTCGTCTTTTTGTAAGTGATGAATATACAAACGACAAGATTACATTAAAAGCTAAAATCTTTGGAAAAAATTTATATCAACCATTAGAATATGAATTAGATATAATTATAAGCAAATAAATTAGTTATCTAGTTCTTTGTAATTTTCTAAAAGACGTTACCAGTCAATCGTAAAAGAATTCTTTCCAAAGGTTCAAATAGTTGTAACACATAATGAAAATAATTTCAATAAATATAGTAACAATTATTCTTTTTAATATCTCTGCTTTTAGTCAAACTGCTGAACTTTTTGACACTTCTAACACGACTATTATTGATAATGATATTTGGGAAGTTTCAGTTGATAAAAACGGAACCAAATATTTGGGAACCATAAAGTTTGGTTTAGTTAAGTTTAAGAATGGTAAATTTACTAATCTAAATAAAAACAATTCAGTCATCAAAGGAGAAGCGGTAACACCAATATTTACAGATTCTAAGGGAAATATTTGGCTAAAATATTCAAATCCAGTTTCTGAAATTGCCAAATTTGATGGAAAGAAGTGGACAGTCTTCACAACAAAAGAAATCCCCACATCTAATATATCAGCAATAGCCTTTGCTGAAGATAAAAATGGTAATATTTATTTTGGGGGAGAAAATGGAGTCTTTTGTTACAATAAAGTTCTCTGGTCAAAAGTTCAAATTCCAGAAAAAGGAATTACAGTAAGGGCAATGGACATAAATAAAAATGGTGAAATTGCAATAGGACATAATTCAGGACTTATAATTTATTCAAATGGGAATTGGAAATCTTATTATGTTGAAAACTCTGAACTACAACTTTCTGTAGTAAGAGCCGTAAAATATAATAATAATAAATTATTTATTGGCTATGGGGGTGGAATTGGAAATGGGGGGTTCTCCATCTTAGAAAATGATAAATGGACTCATTTCAATAAATTGAATTCAAAAGTGCCTGATCATATGGTTAGAGATATTGAAGTTGATAAAAATGGTACTATATGGATGGCAACAAATAATGGATTGATTAAAATGTCCAATAATTTAATTGAACCTCTATTTTTTAGAGAAGGAATACATAATAACAATATTTGGGATATTGCAACCGAAGGAAATACTATTTGGATTGCAACAAATTTTGGACTAATTAAAATGACACAATAAGTTCTTAATTTGTAGTCGCTTTCTCGCTCTTTGTTATGTTCTGAAACACATATAGAACCAATGATAAAAAACCTAAATATTTTGCAAAACACAATCAAAAAAGTATTAATACAAAATCCCGAAGGGATGACAGGATTATAGAAAATACATTTATACAAAACAATAACTCCAAAGGAGTGATACAACTGAGATTTGTAGATTGTTTAATCTATTTGTTTACGTTCAAAATATTTTTTTATGTTATAGAATACATCATATCACGCTTTCAGGGTTCTGTTAAAGACGTTTCTATTATTGCTATAATAATGACATCCCTTCGGGATTTATGTTTTTAAAGTACATACTAATAGACATTCTTTTGAAGTACTCTTATTACTATTTCTATATAAACAAGAGTATAATAAAGACTTATACCAAAGAAAATAACGTTTATTTAAGTTCTAAATCCATTTAACGAATTCTATAATATATGATACACATTTTTATTACAACTCTTGTTGTACTCATCTGCTGGACTTTCTCATATTATAATTGGAAAAGCATCCAAAAGAGTAATCACTTCTGGATTTCATTTAGCTTCTATGTAGTTTTTGCTATTTGTTTTTTTTACACTATGTGGGGCATGTATTTTTATTTACAAAATGAAAATGGAAAATCTTTCACTGTAGGAGTTTTTGCTTTAGAACTTGCTCTATTAGAGCGGTCTATTGGCTTTGCATTATTTAGTTGGATACTTAAAAAAATAGCTTCAAAAAAGTTTAATTGAATTTCCCTTTCGTTTATGTTTTTGACAAGTTTTGCTTAGACCAACAAGGGCGAAAAAACAGTAAAACCCAAGCTTTATGATTTGTCATGCTGAACAAATCACAAAACTTGGGTTTATTTTTATGGGTTGGGAATTATAAAATAGTTCTACTCAGTACTTTTAAATTCAATCGCCGACACTGACATTACAATTTGTGAATCTTTTGCTTTATCATTTTTAAATACAAAATACACATCATGTTGTCCTGAGTTTGCTGGAACTGCAATTTTTAATGAATTAGGAGCTGGTCTCGCTGGTGGAGTTGTTGCTGCAACTTGTCCATTTGTAGAAGCTGTCGTTGTTGGAGGAGGTCCCATTCTCACTTCACGAGGTTCAATCGTTTCACTTTTACCGATTAAAGCACCTGTTGGTGAATCTAATCTCAATTCCACAAAACCACCTGATGCTCCTACTCTTGTTTGTGCTTGTGCGGTTAATTCTACCTGAGCAATTTCGTTTAAATCAATGTTTTTGTAGCCTAAGTAAGCATTATTTCCAACTAATGAAAATGAACGCATTGGTGTAATGGTCAATTGAGTTCCTTTAGCTTTATCTGCCAATTCAGGATTCAATTTGGCATTTCTCAATACAATAAGGTCTTCAGATGCCAAAGATTTCATTACTTTCGTGCCTTTATCTTTATAAGCTGCACGCAAGATATATGAACCATTTTCTTTTTTACCTTCTGGAATTTTAGTCATATATGAACCATTGGTAGGCAATGAAGTAGCCGTTTTAGGTTCGTTAATATTCAGAATGTATTCAACAATAATATTTGCTTCTGCCTGTGAAATCTGAGGGTGAGCCGCCATCATGTGGTCGCCCCAAACTCCGCCACCACCTGCAATTACTTTTTTAGAAAGATAATCTAATGCTTTTGTATCACCTTTATATTTCTTTGCTACATCTTGATAACTTGGACCAACAGATTTTTTATCAATCATGTGGCAAGATTTACAGTCGCTTTTATTCATCATTCTTTCGCCCATTGAAGCAAAAGCTGAGGCATCAACGCCACGATGATTTTGAGAAGCTTCGATTTTATCATAACCAATTGCTAAATAATCAATACTTACTGCTACTTGGTCGGGTTTGATTTTTCCATTTTTCAAATCTCCGTCTTCTTTGTCCGCTACTTTTACTTCGTACTCAATCGCTTTGTTCGGGAAGTAAAAAGTTTTGTTTCCTTTTTTAATATCAAAAGCCACCGCAGGCGATTCATTCCCTACTTTTACTTCTAAAGATTCACTGTTTTCTTCACCTTTAGTATCTTTTACCGTAAGTGTTACATTGTAAGTACCTGCTTTATCAAAAGTTACACTTGGGTTTTCTGTTCTTAGAACTCTTTTGCCAGCTTTGCTTTTAATTTCCCATAAATAAGTCAATTTATCACCGTCATAGTCGATTGTTCCTTTTGAAGAGAAATTTACTTTTAATGGAGCTGCTCCCGTCAAATTATTAGCCGAAGCTACAACTTTCGGCATACGATTTCCGCCATTGTATTCTACTTTTACTAAACGAGCATTATCGTTTCCTCTGAACCAAGCCGAACCATATTCTAAAACATACAAATCACCATCTGGAGCAAAATCCATATCAATCGCACTACCGAAATCAGTACTCGGCATAAAACGCTCCATAGATTTAAAATCTCCCTTTTCATCCATTGTCACAGACATAATCCAGCCACGCATGAAATCAGTAATCAACCATTTTCCTTCATAATAACTTGGAAAAACTCTTTGTCCATTCGGGAAATCAGCTTTACGAAATACTGGGCCACCAGTAGCACTTCTTCCTGAACTTCCAACCAAAGGAAAATCTTCAGAAATACCATAAGGATACCAAATAAAGGCTTTTTGTGCAGGAGGTAATTGTTTTAAACCTGTGTTGTTCGGAGAATCGTTGATTGGATTGGCAGGGTCATATTTTGAATTTGGACGAGCTTTTTTCGTTTCAAAATCCCAGTCTGTATAAACTTTATTATCCCCAATGAAGTATGGCCAACCAAAGTTGCTTGCTTTTTTAGCTTGGTTAAATTCATCATAACCTCTTGGGCCTTGCTCGCCATCGTTAGAAGCATCAGGACCTACTTCTCCCCAATATAAATAACCTGTTTTGCTATCAATGGTTGGTCTCCACGGATTACGATGTCCCATCGTATAAATTTCTTTTTTCACCAAACCATCACCATTGTTGGGCAAAGTTTCATATAAATTTCCTTTGGGAATCGTGTAAGAAGCATCAGGCTGTGGCGTAATTCTTAGGATTTTACCTGTTAAACTATTGGTATTTCCTGCACCACGTTGGTCATCCCAATACTCCCAGCCTTTACGTTCGTCAAGGTTGGCATAACCATCCGAACCACTGTTTGAAGTATTGTTTCCTACTGTCAAGAACAAGTTTCCTGATTTATCAAAAACCATTCCTCCACCTGTATGGCAACATTCTTCTCTTTGTGTTGGTACTTCTAAAATAACTTTTTTAGAACTTTCTACCAATTCTTCGCCTTTCAATTCCCAACGAGCTAATACATGTTGCGTTTTGTTTGGGTCGGCATAGTACATATAAATCCAATGATTTTTCTCAAAATTTGGGTCGTGAACTAAACCCATTAAGCCTTCTTCGGCTTCACGTTTTTGTCCTTTAGCATTGGTGTACTTGGTATTCACAGGAATCGTCGCTAAAGTTTTGATAGCTCCAGTATTGGGGTCAAATTGTTTTAAAGCACCTTTTCGCTCAACAAACAATACTCTTCCGTCTTTCAAGAGTGTCATTTCCATCGGTTCGTCAAGCTTATCTGCTAAAACGACTTTAGTAAATCTGTTTTCTTCTGGAGCATTTTGGGCGAAAGAAAGATGAGAGAAAAGCGAGCTAAAAAGCAAAGCCGATACGGTTATTTTTATGCTTTTGGATAATAAAGATATATTCATTATGCAATTTTTAAATAGTTAAATATGTCGGCAAATTGCAAAATAAACTTAGAATAATATTAGAAATTCGACAGATGGGGGTATTTGTTCGATTGCTTGCTTTATCTGTGGGATATATAGTAGGGGTAGTTTTGGCGACAGATGAAAAACACCTACAAGGGTTGGATTTTATCAAAGTCCTAATTTATCCATAAGAGGTTTTTCGTAATCTCCATCTTCTGCAGGATACCTTAGAACATTATTGAATTTCCCAGACTTTTTTGCTAAAGCCCAAATTAAGCTTTCACCTGCTGGAATATTGTCAATCTCTGTTTGAAAAATTGTGTCTTGATAAGCCTTATCTGCATCAATTACTTCCCAACCATTATCCTTAAAATGTTGAATTAGGTCATCCAGAAATAATGCACCTGCTAAATTATGGTGTAAGAGCATCACATGATTGATATGTCTATTAGTCATTTGATATGAAAGCGAATCATAAAAAATGGCTCTATTGAAGAGATGTTGTTTGTAAAACTCTCTAAAGCCTGTAATATCTGCCTTAGGATTTTCTTTAAGTCTTTTAACTAATCGGCTGTCAACATACCAATCAGAAGCATCAATTGTTACGTGTCCATTTTTATAGCCTTTTTCTTGTAAGAACTGCCTAAAGCCATTAACCTTTTCGGGTGTATTACCTTCTTTCAAGTAAGGGAATCTAAAATAAGGCAAGTAGTTTGAATACTTACTTATGATAGCATCATTTTGGGTAAGTTCTAGCTTAAAACTTGCGAGGCTAATGCTTTTACTGTTGAAATTTGGATGAGAAATGGTATGGTTAGCAATGAAATGCCCAGCATTGTTCCACGATGATAATACATATTTACCTTTAGTAGTAGATTTATTACCTCCTGCCGAAAACAGAATTGCTTTCAGCTTATGCTTTTTCAAATTATCAAGCAATTGTTGATTCCACACTTCTAATTTATATGAGCCGATATCATCGATAGAACCATCATCAAAAGTAAATGATATAGTTGGCTTAGCGTTAACTTGTCCAACAGCGTTCTTAGGGGAACATATTATTAATCCCAAAATCGTTAATACGCCAAAAGTTAGTTTTGTATAAATGTGTTTGTTCATGGATATTGGTAAAGTCTCATTCGCTTTTGATAATATTTTGAAAGACATCTCAAGGATGTCAAGTCAAAGTAAAGATAAAAAGTATTTGCAATTCTATGACAAATTTTCGACATGCTTAGCTGAACATAAACAAAAAGTATTAATATACAATTCCGAAGGAATGATAGGATTATAGAAAACACATTTGCACAAAACAACAAATCCAAAGGAGTGATACAACTGAGATTTGCAAATTGTTGAATCTATTTGTTTACGTTCAAAATAGTAATGTCACCCTTTCAGAGTTCTTTAAAAAACGTTTCTATGATTGCTATAATAATGACATCCCTTCGGGATTTATGCTTTTAAGAATGTCTTAGGAACATCTCAAAAAGCCCTTAAATCAAAAAAAAACTCCCCACCAGAGTAAACCTGATGGGGAGTTTTTATATTGACAAGAATCCAAAATCTTAATAACGATAATGTTCCGCTTTGTATGGTCCATCAACAGTTACGCCGATATATTCTGCTTGTTCTGTTTCTAAAGTTTCTAATCTTACACCGATATGTGATAAGTGTAAACGAGCTACTTTTTCATCCAAATGTTTAGGAAGAATGTATAATTTCTTCTCGTATTTATCTGTGTTAGTCCATAATTCTAACTGTGCCAATGTTTGGTTACAGAAAGAGTTAGACATTACAAATGATGGATGACCCATTGCACAACCTAAGTTTACTAAACGACCTTCAGCCAAAACGATTACGTCTTTACCGTCGATGTTGTATAAATCTACTTGTGGTTTGATTTGCTCTTTTGTATGTCCATAAGCTCCGTTCAACCAAGCCATATCGATTTCGTTATCGAAGTGACCGATGTTACAAACGATAGCTTTATCTTTCATTGCTTTGAAGTGACGTTCACGAATGATGCGTAAGTTACCAGTTGCTGTAACAAAAATGTTAGCACGAGTAGCAGCTTCGTCCATTGGAACAACTTCAAAGCCGTCCATTGCAGCTTGTAAAGCACAAATTGGGTCGATTTCAGTTACTAATACTCTACAACCTGCACCACGTAAAGATTCAGCAGAACCTTTTCCTACATCACCATAACCTGCTACAACCGCTACTTTACCAGCCAACATTAAGTCAGTAGCACGACGGATTGCATCAACCAATGATTCTTTACAACCGTATTTGTTATCAAATTTAGATTTAGTAACAGAATCGTTCACGTTGATAGCTGGTAAATATAAAGTACCATTTTTCAAACGCTCGTACAAACGGTGAACACCTGTAGTAGTTTCTTCTGATAAACCTTTGATGCCTTCAATCAATTCAGGATATTCATCGAATACCATGTTTGTTAAATCACCACCATCATCCAAAATCATGTTCAAAGGCTGACGGTCTTCTCCGAAGAAAAGTGTTTGTTCAATACACCAGTTGAATTCCTCTTCGTTCATACCTTTCCAAGCATAAACAGGAACTCCCGCAGCAGCAATAGCAGCAGCAGCGTGATCTTGTGTAGAGAAAATATTACAAGATGACCAAGTAACGTCTGCTCCTAAAGCCGTTAATGTTTCAATCAATACAGCCGTTTGGATAGTCATGTGCAAACATCCTGCGATTCTAGCACCTTTCAAAGGTTGAGATTCACCATATTCTGCACGAAGTGCCATCAAACCTGGCATTTCTGCTTCGGCCAAACGTATTTCTTTACGACCCCATTCTGCCAAAGCGATGTCTTTTACTTTGTAAGGCACGTACTGTTGTGTTCCAGTTGACATTTATTTTTTATGTTTTAAATTTCAATTTTCTTAGAATAACACAAAATTAACATCTTTCTCCTTGAATCTAAAAATGATTCAGAATAAGTTTTGCGATTTATCTGCTTATTCTGAAAAATCAGAGAATATATCTTTTAAAATTCAATATCAAGAAATATTATCTAGTAATTTAAACAGTTCTAGTGGATTACCGATTCTGAAAGCCTTCGTTAAAACAGATAAATTCTGCTTATTATTAATGGTTGAACAGATAATTCTTTGAAATAAACAGGGTAAAAAGCCTTTTGTTTGTCATTATTCCGAATCATCAAAATAAAGCTTATGTTCAAGAAAATATTAAATCTCTCTCTCCTCTCTTTAGTCGCCAATATGGGTTTGGCACAACAAATACCTGTAGATTCTATTTTTTCAAATGAAGGGCTAATTTTAGCAGAAGTAAAGGAAATTGCTCCTGATGTAATTAAATTCACTTATCCATCAGAGACTGTTCTTAATTCTATTTACAAAAATGCTGTTCAGAAAATCTCTTTCAAATCTGGTAGAGTTCAGTTCTTCAAAGAATCTTTGGCATTAGGTGAAATCAGAAATGTTTTTGATTTTGAAAGAGTAACACTTACGCACGTAGCATCAGAAACGAAAGGATTGTACAAATTGGATGAAGTGTTTTCAAAAGCAGTTGGTACAACCACTATTTCCAACATTACCACTGTAAAAGAAAGAGCTTTTAAAAAACTAAAAATTCAAGCTGCATTGTTGGGGGGCAATGTGATTTATATGCTAGATCAAAATACAGTAGGGAATCAGTTTGGTGGAGAATATCAATCTGGAAAAGCTACAGAGACAATCCTGACAGGAATTGTTTATTCAAACAGTATTCCAAAAGTTGAAGACATTACTGCTACACTTAATAACAAAAAGACCTTCACCGTAAACGCTAATTATTATGCAGGAAGAAATAGTACAGATGTAGAAGGAAATCCATATTTACCTGAAACATTTACCATCGAAGACTTCTATCAAGAAAATGGTTTTGTTTACGCAAGAGGCAAAGCCAAAGGCATTAAAAACACATTATTCAAAGTAATATCATTTAAAAATAACCAAATGACATTCTACTGGAAAGATAAAAAGAAAGCCTATAACTTATCTGTTGACCTCTAAAGCAAAAAGGCTGGAAGTGATTCCAGCCTTTAATTTTACTTTACTTCAAAACCACCTGTTCCGATTTTAAAGCCTTCGGCAAAAAGTTCTACCGTATATTTTCCTGCTCTGTAAGGAGCACCACGATCAAAGTAAAAATCAGCATGAGGATTTTCATTATCGAAAGTAAAATCTCTTTTAATGGTAAAAGCTAAGTCTTGCCCATTATGTTCAAAATTACCAGAACCTAAATCTGTATCGAAAAGCGTATAACCATCTGGGTCAAGTATTCTGACTAATACGGTTTTCTTGCCTTTTTCTGTAAGATCGTTTTTAGATAGTTGGATAGAAATCTTAATTTTCCCTAATTTCTTCGATCTGTAACGACTATCTTCAAACTCTTTTCCTTTATCAGTAACACCCAAAATCTTGATAGATTCTGCTTTTAGGGCTGCTGCACGAGTAACCTTTTCAGTCAGAATTCTATTGATAGAAGATACTTCACGGTTTTGAGCTCTTGCTTCTTCGATACTTTTTACCAAACCACTTTTCTCTGTTTTAAGCGTAGAGTTTTCATTGGTCAAATGAGAATTCTCTTCTCTTAATTGTACCAATTCAGCTTCTTTAGCAATAAGAATTAATTCGTAGTTTTTAATTCTTTCAGCATAATTATCCTTGATATTTTCCAAAGAAGCATAACGACTGTTTAACTCTTTTTTATCTTTTTCTAAAGCTAATTTTGCTTTTTCCAATTCAGCAACATCTCCGCCTAGTTTTGTAACTTCAGCAATTTGAGACTCCAATTGCGTCGTGATAGAATCTAACTTTACACGGGTATCAGCCAATTCTATGACTTTCGTCTCTATTACTTCTTGCTGATTTGCCGATGTTTGTTTTGATTCAAAAAGCATATAAGCCAAACAACCCGCAATCAAAGCCACTAATGCCAACACAGCTTTTAAAACATTATTTGAATTGGGCTTAGGATTTGATTCTTCGCTTGATAAATTATTCATGATGAAATGGATAAGTTTTAAAAATAACGTTTTGGTTTTTTAAAATCCCTCAAAGATAATACAACATTTTCACTCTATCTTGAATATTGATTAAACGGTAATGTTATCCTACAAAATGAGATTCTATTAACCCAAAAATTGCAACACACTTTCTAATCCCATACCTCTTGAACCTTTTACAAGAATGTGAGTATCATTAACGGGATAATCTTGTAGCCAATTGTGTAAACCAAATTTATCTGGGAAATAATGTACTTTCATTAAAGGCAAAACTCGCACAGCGCTTTCCATCAAATGACCAGCTAAAAGGATATAATCAAAATGACAGTTCAGCAATAATTTCCCGATGGCTTCATGTTCTGAGCTAGCTTCTTCACCAAGTTCAAACATATCACCCAGAATCACCATTTTCTTGCCTACTTTCAAATCGTTGAAATAAGTGATAGCGGCTGACATTGAAGAAGGATTAGCATTATAAGCATCCATCAAAACCATATTTGTTCCTTTTTGAATAAACTGTGAACGGTTATTATTGGGAACATAATCAGCAACAGCCTGACAAGCAATTGACGTTTCAATGCCAAAAAATTGACCAATTCTAATGGCTGCGCAAATATTCTGGAAATTGTAAATACCCGTTAAATGAGAAGTATATTGTTTTTCAGAAGCATCTTTAAAAACAACAAAAGGACTTTCTTCAACAATATTTACGACATTTTCAAAAGCTTGGTTTTCCAAAGAAGTGTAAACAACAGTTTCTTTGAAATTGTATGGCTGAATCATTTCGTAAGTTGGTTCAGAAGCTACATTGACAAAAACAGTTCCGTTGTGAGCTCCCAACCAATCATATAATTCGCCTTTGCCTTTTTTTACTCCTTCCATTCCACCGAAACCTTCTAAATGCGCTTTTCCGATATTGGTGATAAATCCATGTGTTGGTTCTGCAATTTCTACTAATTCTTTAATATCACCTTGTTTGTTCGCTCCCATTTCAATAATGGCTACTTCAATCGTTTCATCAATTGCCAAAATCGTTAAAGGAACACCAATGTGATTATTCAAATTTCCTAGTGTTGCGTAAGTACAATATTTTTTTGATAAAACACAATTGATTAGTTCTTTAGTAGTGGTTTTACCGTTAGAACCCGTCAAACCAATAAAGGGAATATTTAACTGTTTTCGATGAAAATTAGCTAATTGTTGTAAGGCTTTCAGTCCATCTTCTACCAAAAGGTATTGCTCGTTTTTTACATAAAGGGCATCATCAACAACAGCATACTTTGCTCCTTTTTCGATGGCTTGTTCGGCAAAAGCATTCGCATTAAAGTTGG
Source organism: Arcicella lustrica (assembly GCF_034930985.1). Lineage (NCBI taxonomy): Bacteria > Pseudomonadati > Bacteroidota > Cytophagia > Cytophagales > Flectobacillaceae > Arcicella > Arcicella lustrica. The sequence continues at coordinate 44,958 of NZ_JAYGIM010000012.1, read as the reverse complement.
GACCTTTCAAGGCAAAAAACATAGAAGCTTCTTCAATTTTACGGGTATCCGTAGAAACACCAGAACATTCTTTATACTTTTGATATAATTCAGTAAGCGAAATCATCATTTTATTCGTTATGTGTGTACCTCAAATGTGAGATTCAGGATTTTTCGACAAATATTACATGAAAAAATTAATTTTACTTTTATTACTGTCAAATCTTGGTAAAAGCTTTGCTCAAAACTTTACCTTTCAATACAATAATACTTTCAAAATTATCCAAAATGGACAAATTTTACCAAATGCTTTTGCAGGAGGTGTTAATGCTCCGCAATTTTCAAGATGCCATTTAGATAATGATAACGTTGAAGATTTAGTCGTTTTCGACAGAACCAATTCCAAACTTTCTACTTTTTTAGCCAAAAAAGATAATGCTGGAAAGTACTTTTGGCAATATGCCCCAGAATTTGAAAGTGCATTTCCAAGTATTCAACATTGGATTTTGATGGTTGATTATGATTCAGATGGCAAAAAAGACATTTTCACTTATACGCCAGCAGGAATCAAGGTTTATAGAAATATTTCTACTGATAAAATCGCTTGGCAACTCATTACTGACCCACTTTACAGTACTGGTTATTCAGGAAAAATCAATTTATACACGGCTTCAACTGATATTCCTGCCATTGTTGACATTGATAATGATGGAGATTTAGACATCATCGCTTTTGATTCTTCTGGAAATTTTTTACTCTTTCATAAAAACTTCAGCCAAGAAAATTATAAAGACAATACGCATTTAGAATTTAAAAGAGTTGGCGATTGTTGGGGAAATTTCTTCAAAGAACATTTTGAAGATGCACGTTTTAATCAAGATTGCGGAAGTAATACGCCAGTCGGTGGAAATGGAAATGCAAGTAGCCAAAAAGTAGAACATTCTGGGAATGCTTTATTGGTTATAGATTTAGATGGCGACGGTTTGAAAGATGCTCTTTACGGACATGTTACAGCCAACAGAGTGGCGGCTTTGAGCAATAATGGAAATTTGAATCAAACCATTTTCACCAAAGCAGATTATTATTTTCCAAATCAAAAACCCATAGATTTCTCTGTTTTCCCTGCGATTTATTATGAAGATTTAGATTTTGATGGAATTAAAGACGTTATCGCCGCACCAAATGGTTATGATAATGCGCTTCAAACAGTTGATTATCAAAATTCAGCTTGGTTTTTCAAAAATTCAGGTCAAAACAATAAACCAATACTAACCTACCAACAAAGCAATTTCTTACAAAACACAATGGTAGATTTGGGAGAAAATACTTCTCCAGTTTTAGTAGATATTGATGGTGATGGCGATAAAGATTTATTAGTTGGCAATGCAGGAAATCGTGGTGAGACAGGTTATAGAGCCAATATTACTCTTTATGAAAATAAAGGAAATAATACTTTTGAGTTAAAAACGGCTGATTTCTTAGACCTTTCAAAAGCACAGCAATTATTTGAAATCAAACCATTTGTGACTGATATGAATGGCGACGGCACTGAAGATTTTGGTTTTACTGCCAATACTTTTAATGGCATGACGATTCAGTACATTCCAAATCGTGCGCCTAGAAATCAGGCTTTTTCGCTGAAACTTTCTGAAATTGTCACTTTACCTAAAATCAATAATTTATCAAATGGAGATTCCCCTTTGTTTTTCGATTTAGATAATGATGGCAAAAAAGATTTACTCATCGGAAAAGGAAGTGGAAGAATTGAATTTCATAAAAATAACGGAAGTAACGAAAATCCAAATTATGTTTTAACGAAAGAAGAACTAGGCGGACTTACTTCTGATTATCTTTCAGGCAATGTTTCCTTGACCGTTGCCGATTTGAATGGCGATGGAAAAGTAGAACTTATCACAGGAAATCGTGATGGTACGTTTAAGATTTACAAAAATATTATTGAACAAAGCCAAGACCTTTTCAAAGAAGACACTTCTGGTATTTTAAATGATTTTACAGGGAAACATGAACATCTGAAACTAGGCGGAATGCTTTCAATTACTGTTGGAGATTTAGATGGCGATGTAATTCCAGACTTTGTTGTTGGTACAAATTCTGGAGGTTTAAGATTTTTGAAAGGAACAACAAAATTTACGGTTACAGGCAATGAAGAAAGTAAATCGGCGGTGATTTACCCAAATCCAGCCAACCATTATATTTATATTAAAAATACTTATCCCGCAACATTTCATTTAATAGATTTTACAGGAAAAGACCTTGGTAGAAAGTCAAGCACCAATCTCAACGAAGAAGTCTATTTTGATTTAAGTACTTATTCAAATGGCACTTATTTTATCAGAATAATGGCAGAAGGGAAAGCGCCAATTACAGAAAAAGTATTATTAAACAAGTAAAATACAAAATTTGGCTTCGCTGTTAAAAAGCCTTTATTGTGATTTTAAATAACATTTTTAATTTTTTTCGCAAAAAATACCTCAAAATTGCGAACTTTGGAATAATACAGTTGCTTGGCACAAGGCTAATGGTTAGAAAAAAATTGAGCTTCATCAACAAAAAGATTAATCCTCAAATCTTTAACCAATTGTAACTCGCCAAGAACCAATTTTTTATATGGCTAGAAATATTCCAAAAAATACAGAAAAAACCAAAGAACGAAATCCTTCCCAACCCATTTCGTTTGATTTCAATATAAAAAAAATACTTCAAAGCGAACAATTACACTTCGTTTTGGGCATCCTGTTTATACTCTTAGGTATATTCATGTTTTTTTCATTTTCGTCGCATCTTTTTACAGGTGATGCAGACCAAAGTGAGGTGGAAGATGATTTACAATCGTCTATTGAACCTTTGAAAAAACAGCCAAAAAATCCATTCGGTTTGTATGGAGCGAAGTTAGCGCATTTGTTACTTTTTAGGCTTTTCGGTTGGTCAGCCTTTTTACTTGTTCCCATTTTATTGATTGCGGGTTACAAACTATCTTTTAAGAAGGAAATTTTACCCCTTGAAAAACTTACTTGGCAATCATTATTTTACATGATTTGGCTAAGTACTTTCCTTGGCTTTTTCGTTTTCATGCTTGAAGCGGAGGAAAAATGGAGTAACCTTTGTGGAGGTATCGGCTATTTTATCAATGAGTATTTATATGGTTTTATCGGTTGGGCTTCTTTCTTTGTCATCTCTTTTGTACTGATTGTTTTTATCGTTTATTATTACAAAGTTGATACTTCAAGTTTTGCCACAAATGAAGGTGAGAATGACAATATTGCTGTAACTACACCTGAAAATGAAGCAACAGAAGACAATATTGCCGAAGCTAAAAATATCAAACGAGTACGAGAGAACTTTGAAACAATTTTAGCTGAAGAAGAACCGGAAGAGGAATTAGCCATCGACCATGAAGATAATTTTGACGAAGCCAATATTCGTCCTTTTCTTCCACCAGTTGTAGAAACGCCCATTACTAAAAGTAATAATGCAAACAAAGGTCCTGTTGCTTTGACGATTGAAAATAGCGATGATATTCCTGAAATTATTGAAGATTTTGAAGATGATGCTCCTTTGGAAATCAACGAATCTGTCAATGATGAATTGGTGAAAAAGTTTGGGTTATACGACCCAATGTTAGATTTGCCTCATTATAAGTACCCAACATTGGATTTGATGAAAGAGTATGACATGGGCAAACCAAATGTTTCGCAAGAAGAATTGAAAGCCAATTCGGATAAAATTGTGGAAACTTTGGCGAATTATGGCATCGGTATCGCTTCTATCAAAGCTACAATTGGACCAACTGTTACTTTGTATGAAATCATTCCTGATGCGGGAGTTAGGATTTCAAAAATCAAGAATTTAGAAGATGATATCGCCTTATCTTTAGCAGCTTTGGGCATTCGTATTATTGCTCCTATTCCTGGGAAAGGCACAATTGGTATTGAAGTACCAAACAAAAACCGTGAAATGGTTCCTGTAAAAATGGTTATTGGCTCTGAAAAATTTCAGAAATCAACTGCTGAATTACCAATTGTTTTAGGGAAAACCATTAGTAATGATATTTTTATCACAGATTTAGCTAAAATGCCTCACTTATTGATGGCGGGTGCTACTGGACAAGGGAAATCAGTTGGTTTGAATATGATTCTTACTTCACTGCTTTACAAAAAACATCCATCACAATTAAAATTTGTATTGGTTGACCCTAAAAAGGTTGAATTAACACTTTTCAATAAAATTGAGCGACACTTCTTGGCAATGTTACCAAATGCTGCCGAAGCCATTATTACGGATACCAAAAAGGTTGTACATACTTTAAATTCGCTTTGTATAGAAATGGATAATCGTTACAATTTGTTGAAAGATGCAGGTTGTAGAAATTTGAAAGAATACAATGTAAAGTTTGTTAATAGAAGGCTGAATCCAGACAAAGGACATTACTTTATGCCTTATATCGTATTGATTATAGATGAGTTGGCAGATTTAATGATGACGGCTGGAAAAGACGTAGAACAACCAATTGCTCGTTTGGCTCAGTTAGCCCGTGCTATCGGTATTCACTTGGTTGTAGCAACGCAACGACCATCGGTAAACGTTATTACTGGTACAATTAAAGCTAACTTTCCTGCTCGTCTTTCCTTTAAAGTTACTTCAAAAATTGACTCTAGGACAATTTTGGATACGGGCGGAGCAGAACAATTGGTTGGTCAAGGAGATATGTTACTTTCGATGGGTTCTGATATTATCCGTTTGCAATGTGCTTTTGTTGATACGCCAGAAGTAGAAGATGTTTGTGAATTTATCGGAAATCAACAAGGTTACGATTCTGCTTATATGTTACCAGAATTTGAAGGAGAAAGTGAAGGAGGGGGTTCTGAAAAAAGTGATTTCGACCCAAGTAACCGTGATCAGTTTTTTGATGAAGCAGCTCGCTTAATTGTTACCCATCAACAAGGCTCAACATCGTTGATTCAAAGAAGGTTAAAATTAGGATACAATCGTGCTGGTCGTTTAATTGACCAATTAGAAGCCGCAGGAATCGTCGGTCAATTCGAAGGCTCAAAAGCCAGAGAAGTATTGATAAAAGACATGGAAACGTTAGAAAGGCATTTGAAGAGTTTGTAGTTTTTGGAGGTGATTTAAGTCATAAACTATTTATTTTAGGTATTTTAAATTAAGCTTTGATGCTCCATAATAGATAAAAATATAAGAAACGGTAACCTTTGCTGGTTACCGTTTCTTATTTTGGATAACTACAAAGGTTACCACTACCTTAATAAGCAAACCATAATAGATTATACTTGATAATTTTGTTCATTTGCCTATGTAATCTTATGTTTTCAAAGGGTCATTAACAATAAAATCCACCCAAAAAATGGGTGGATTTTATTGTTAATGAATTTCAAAAAGAGTTTTCAAATAAAGTACTTCAGTCTTAAAAACTAAGAATTCGCTTTATTCATTTGCTTATCAAACATCGCTTGGTATTTAGCTGCTTCAGGAAGTTTTGCATTTTTTACGCCTTCAATGATGATTTGCATCTCATATAAATTCGTTTGTACTTCTCTGCCATCGCTACCTCTTCTATCGTTCAGATAATAATCTAAAGCTTTGTTGTTTCTGTTCATAATGGTTTCTGCCATTTCTAAGCCTGTTTTCTTATCGCCAGCAGCTAAATAAAGTGCTACGAAATTGGCAGAAAGTTGGTCGTAAGGAATGGTTTTGTCTGGCATTACTTTTAAGCAATAATCTAATGCAGCTTTCGCTTTGGCAAATTTGCCTTCACGAACTAATTGGTCTGCTAAACGTAAGAAAGCTAAACGAGCCGTTACTACTGGAACTTCTAAATAAAAATCTGAATGATAATATGTTTTCGGATTGTCCAAATCACGCCAGAACATTTTCGTAGTCAGGTTATTATACATTAATTCGCTGTTTACAAAACCGTCTTTTGCTTCTGGTACTTTGAAAGGCATCAATCTATAAGCATAACCTTCTAGTTGCATGTATTCTTTCAAGTTCAAATAACTTGCTGAAGGCAAAGTTGTAGCAAAGTAAATTGGACGTTTCCAACCTGTTGCTGCATTCTGAGCAATCAAATCTAATTGAATCAACTCTGGTTTCATGATACCATTTTTACCAGTTGACCAAGCCATTTGATTTGTCATGAATGGTTCTAAATCTTTTGGCACAAATCCTGCTTTTTTAACTGCTTCAACATCAATTGGTAAGAATAGATTTTCAGTTGGTAAAGTATTAATCATTGAGCCATCCGTTAAAGGTACTTTGATCGCTTGATTATCATCTTTTACCAATTTCAAGTATTCTAATAAATTGATACCCGTTTTAACATTTGGGTTTTCGTAATACATGATTTGCTCGTTCAAGCCTTCTAAGAAACGGTCTTTTGGTAAAGAAATTGGAAGTGCTTGCGAATCATAAGTCTTACGTTTCATTTGGTCGATATACCAGTCTGTTCCTAATAAAGAAAGGTTACAAACACGCACGTCTGTACGGTAGCCTTCTACTTCTTGTACATACCACAAAGGGAAAGTATCATTATCTCCACCTGTAAATAAAATAGCATTTGGCGCACATGAATTCAACATGTTTTTAGCAAAGTCTATTTGGTGATAACGGTGATTACGGTCGTGGTCATCCCAGTTTTGTTGAATCAAAATTACTGGAACTACCGCTGTTACTAAAGTTGCTACAGTACCTGAAACCATTGGGTTCTTCAAGAATTTGCCTAACCATTCCGCTAATTGAATTACGCCTAAACCAATCCAAATAGCAAAGAAATAGAACGAACCTACATAAATATAATCACGTTCACGAGGTTCAACTGGTGGTGAGTTCAAGAATACAACAAGTGCTAAACCTGTCAATAAGAACATTAAGGTTGTTACTAAGAAATCGTTTTCGTTTTTACGCACCAATAATACAAAACCACATAAGCCCAAAATCATTGGTAGCCAGAAGTAATTATTTCTAGCTTTATTCTGTGCTAACAATTCAGGGAGCTCACCTTTTCTGGTATAATCAATTACGCCAGCATCTTGAACGTCACTTTCACGACCCACAAAATTCCAAAGTAAATATCTCATATACATGTGTCCCATTTGGTGAGTAAACATGAATTTAAGGTTATCGCCAAAACTTGGTTTTTCACCAGCTGATAAACCTAACATTTCTTCATATAACTGAATGTGCTGCGGAGAACTGCTATATACACGTGGCAACAACATTTGTCCGTCTTTAGAGTATATCAGTTTTTGTTTGTAGTCATAAACTTCATACTTGCCATCTTTCATTTTATAAACTGGCGCACCCTTTTCAACACTTTCAACTGTACCTGTATAAATTGGACCGTACAATAAAGAGCGTTCTCCGTATTGTTCACGCTTCAAATACTTTACATAATTCAAGATATTACTTGGGTCGTTTTCGTTGATAGGAGTATTAAAAGTAGAACGAACAAAAGCCAAGTTATAAGAAAGGTATCCTATTAGTACAAAAACTAATGAAAGTAAAGAAATATTCAGGTTTACTTTTTCTTTTTTGATTGAATATAAAATTCCCCAAACAATTGCACCAACTAGCACAATTACAAAGAAAATTGCCCCAAAACCATAAGGTAATCCAAAACCATTAGTAAATAACAATTCGAATTTGAATGCCATTGAAGGAATACCCGGAATGATTGCCGAGTTGATTACTCCTAAAATAAATAAACCAGCCAATAAAGCAATGATTCCACCTTTGAAAGTAGGTTTGGGATATTTTTTGAAGTAGTATAACAATGCCAAAGCAGGTACAGTAACCAAGTTCAATAAGTGAACACCGATTGAAAGCCCAACGATATAAGCAATTAAAATCAACCAACGGTTTGCAGTAGCTTCATCTTCAATAACTTCCCATTTGAATGCCGCCCAAACTACCAAAGCAGTAAAGAATGATGACATGGCATAAACCTCTGCCTCAACAGCCGAGAACCAAAAAGTATCAGAGAAAGCATAAGCCAAAGAACCAACTACACCAGCACCTAATAAAGTAATGGCTTCGCCTTTTGAAAGCTCGTCAAATTTTTTGTTGTAAACTTTACGTCCAATCAAAACAATCGTCCAGTGCATAAACAATATCGTTAAAGCACTTGAAAGTACCGACATCATGTTTACCCAGTAAGCTACTTGAGTGGTGTCTGAACCAGCTAACAACGAGAACATTCTACCCAATAATAAAAATAGAGGTGCTCCTGGAGGGTGTGGAACTTGAAGTTTAAATGCACAAGCGATAAACTCACCACAATCCCAAAAAGATGCAGTACGTTCAACCGTTGCGGTGAAGACAAATAGTGAGATAGCAAATACAATCCAGCCTATGAGATTGTTGATTTTTTTAAAATTGTTCATTGAGGGGTACGTTATCAGTTATCGGTTGTTTGTTGATAATGGTCGTTTTTTAGCTAAAAACGCTTATCAACGTAAGCAAAAGACAAATTTGAACTCAAAAATACTAAATAAGATTGGCTTGAAGAGGATAGGGCTGTTAAAATGTGTTAATTCCGCTTAGAAGTATTTGAATTTTACAGCCTTATACAAAATAAAAAGACCTGAGTTTACAGGTCTTTTTATTAAACTTGATTCAAATTTTTATAATCCTTCAAACTGACGCAAGAATCTTACATCGTTTTCCGTAAATAATCGTAAATCTTTAATTTGATATTTTAACATCGTGATTCTTTCGATACCCATTCCAAAGGCGAAACCTGTGTATTCTTGAGAATCAATGCCGCATTGTTCTAAAACATTAGGGTCAACCATTCCAGAACCTGCAATTTCTACCCAGCCAGAATACTTACAAACATTACAGCCTTTACCTTTACAGATTAAACAAGTAATGTCGATTTCGGCAGAAGGTTCGGTAAATGGAAAATATGAAGGACGATAACGTACTTTAGTATCTTGCCCGAACATTTCTTTGGCAAAGTAATAAAGCGTATCTTTCAAATCTTTGAAACCTACATTTTTATCAACATACAAGCCTTCTACTTGGTGGAATAAACAGTGCGCTCTCGCAGAAATGGCTTCGTTACGATACACACGACCCGGCATAATTGAACGCAAAGGCGGTTTTTGGTTTTGCATCAAACGAATTTGTACGTTAGAAGTATGCGTTCTTAACAACATATCGTCGGCAACATTTCCACCTTTTTTCTCGATAAAGAAAGTATCTTGCATTTCACGAGCAGGGTGATTTTCAGCAAAATTCAATGCCGTGAAATTATAAAAATCAGATTCTATTTCAGGACCATCCGAAACATTGAAACCCATTTTAGCAAAGATTTCGATGATTCTAGCACGCACTAAAGTCAACGGATGAATACTTCCATTTTCGAAAGGAACGTTTGGAAGTGTTAAATCAAATTCAATCGCTACTGATTTCTCAGTACTTGCTTCCATCAAAGCTTGAAACTCATTGAATTTTACTTGAGCCGCCTCTTTTAATGAATTCAGGGATTGTCCAACGGCACGGCGTTCTTCTTGTGCAACATTTTTCAGTTCATCAAAAAGGTCACCAATCACGCCCTTACGTCCTACATAAGCAATACGGAAAGCCTCTAATTGTTCCTTGTTGGAAATAGTAAAATCAGCAATCTGCTGATGAATGTCGTTAATCTTATCTTGCATTGATTCAGTAATGAATTCAGTGAGCCAAAGTATTAGGTTTACGATGGCATCTTGAAGAATTTTAGATGATTGTTTCTTGAAGATGTGCAAAATTACACTATTCGCCATAAAGGGGCAAAAAAAAAGGCAAATTTAGAGGATTGGGTTTAGGATTGGGTTCAAATCCAATCCTATTGAGAATGAAATTGTTAAAAATAATCCGAAGGATTCAAATGTTTATAGCTTAAAAACGAAGCCTCATACTCAAACTTTCGGAGTCTCCTACAATTCTCAATCTTTTCTTTTTTCTATAATCATATCATCCCTTTGGGATTGAAGAAAACATTAACCCTGAAAAGGTGATATACATGGATATGCGTATGAAAACTATTTCTGACAACTTTTTATACTGTCAAAAATCAAAAACGCTACGAGTAATTTAAAACTCCACTTTCGGACTAGCATCCTTTAGAGATGCTTTCATCATAGCAATGGTTTTGGATAACATTAAAGGAGCTTGTGTGTGGTCAAAATCAATAGACACATAAGTTTTCTTTGAAGTAATTACTTCCATTTGTGCAGCCATTGCACCATCATAAAAAGATTTAGTACTGGGTCTTTTTAAACGAGAGATACTGTTTAATTTCACTTGCTCCATCGTTTTCAAGATTTTCTTCCACTGAATAGCTTTAGTTTTAAAGCTATGTCTTTCAGCATTGATAGTAACAACGGTACTATCAGCCGTTATGAGCAAATGCTTCTGCATTCCTCTTGTCTGATAATGAAGTGCTAGTAAATGAATCGTTTCTTTGGGTGAAACATTGATTCCTAACATGAAAAATATAAAGATGAATTGGTTCATAAAAAAAAGCCTTCTCTCCGTGCTTAGAGAAGGCTTAAATGTATTACTTTTTATTGATTATTCCATTTATGGATTAAAACTAGCTCTAGCTCCTCCAACTGCAAAAATGGCTCTTGTTCTAGTTTTTTGTCCTGCCGAGAACATGTACATACAAGCGTCGTCGGTATAATCCATATAATTCATAAACATATCACCGTTTGGACCATTACTACAAGTAACTTTTGGAAACGATGGACAACCATAATTAGCCGTTTGTTGTGTAGGAGTGTCTGTTACCATATCATTACCACAAGAAGCATCACCCCAAATATGACGTAGATTTAACCAGTGACCAATTTCATGAGTAGCTGTTCTACCTTTATCAAATGGCGCTGAGACGTAACCTGTAGTACCAAAATACTGAGGTGAAATAACCACACCATCAGTTGAAGCAGCACCTCCTGGAAATTGAGCATAGCCTAAAATATTACTTCCAATATTACAAATCCAAATATTGAGCGTAGTTGTAGGAGACGTTGGGTCAATTCCTCCTTTTTTAGCACTTTTCATCGCATCTCTAGTTCCCCACGAAGTTTTATTACTTTGTTTACGCACAACATTCGAAAGCGTAAATTGTAATTCTAAATTAGAGAATCTTGAAGTAAAAGCACTTGGTACTAAACTTGCATCGGTATTAGTACCGCTAAAATCTTTGTTAAGTACATCAATTTGTGATTGAATCTGTTCAATGCTAATGTTTTGAGCAGCAGTGTTATAAATGACATTTACAACTACAGGAATTACCAAAGTACCTGTTTCTCCTACCCTACTTGCTTTCATTTTTTGTTGAAATGCCAATGTTTGTTGTTCAACAGCATTCATTTTATCAATCAAACTTGGGTCTTCTTTCATGTTTGCTTCAAGTACTTCCATCGAAGCACATTGACGCCCCATCCTAACATTTCTTGAAGATTCGTTTAAATCATTTAAAGCCTCATCTGAATTTTCTAATGATACATCATTGCAGGATACAATAGCTAAAGAACTAGCTACGAAAGCTAGTAAATGGAGAATTTTTTTCATCGCTTTTAGTTTTTTGAAGTAAAAAAGGTAATACGAAGAACACATAAATGAAGTGCACGAAAATGTGTTCATCTTAACCTAAATTAATCGTTTTTATTATAAAAATACAAAGAAATCATGAATATTTATCACTTAACTTTCATTTTCTTCACATAAGTTAATAAAAATATTTGTTTATACTTTATTTTATTTACTATTATCAACAAAAAATGGCACTAGCTTTAGGTCAATGCCATTCCGATGACTGATTTTCAGTAGCGTGAGAATAAAAACAAGACTTCGATGACCAATTTGTAGTGGCGTGTGAATAAAAATAAAGCTTCGATGACTAATTTGCAGTGGCGAGAGAATAAAAACAAGGCTTCGATGACCAATTTGTAGTGGTGTGAGAATAAAAACAAGGCTTCGATGACCAATTTGCAGTGGTGTGAGAATAAAAATAAGACTTCGATGACCAATTTGCAGTGGCGTGTGAATAAAAATAAGACTTCGATAACCGATTTACAGTGGCGTGAGAATAAAAACAAGACTTCGATGACCAATTTGTAGTGGCATGAGAATAAAAACAAGACTTCGATGACCAATTTGCAGTGGCGTGAGAATAAAAACAAGGCTTTGATGACTGATTTGCAGTGGTGTGAGAATAAAAACAATGCTTCGATGACCGATTTTCATTGGCATGAGAATAAAAACAAGGCTTCGATGACTCTGCAGTTGTTGTTTATCATTGGGTCGCCAAGACCAACAATACCAGCGTTAGCAATACACCAATTATCGAAACCATAATTTTGAGTTGTAGGAAAGCCTAGTACTAATTGGCGTATTAAAACAAAACTGCTGATTAAGTCAGCATTTTTAAAGTATTGTAAATAGCCCTTTTCCCAAATCCCGAAGGTATGAAAGGATTATAGAACAGAGCAAGATATTATTTCTAAAACCCCGAAGGGGTGATATAAATGTATCCAATTATCAAAACCATATTTTTATTCTCCCTCGTTGTAAGTATCTCCAACATAGACAAAAGAGATTGTCATTCCGCTAAATAAATAGCGGTCAAAAAACTAATTTTGACCGCTATTTATGCTTTTAACATTCGGGATTACTAATATTTATCCATATTCAATGCTAGGCTATTTATAAACCCTAATATAATCTACTTCAAACGTTGAGGTAACAAAATTTGGATCAATCGCCCCACCAAATGTTCCGCCCATTGCAAAGTTGACGATTAAAAAGAAATCTTTATTAAATGGCAAACTATTAGTGTTGTTGAAAGTATAATAAAGCTTATTGTCAACATACATTTTGATAGTACTTGCCGACCAATCTACTGAATAAACATGAAATTCAGTAGAAGCATTTGTGATGGTGGTATTACCACTATCACCGTTTCCTCCCGAATGATTTGGGTGGTGCATCGTTCCGTAAATTTTATTAGGCTCGTTGCCTTTGTACTCCATAATATCTATTTCTCCACAAGCAGGCCAACCAACAGTTTGTATATTACTTCCTAACATCCATAAAGCTGGCCAAGTACCTCCGCCTGTAGGAAGTTTAGCACGAATATCTACTCTACCATAAGTAAAAGAGAATTTATTCATGGTTTGAATTCTTGAAGAAGTATAAGCAAAACCACTATAATTCTCTTTTTGAGCCGTGATTTTTAAGATACCATCTTTCACTTGAATGTTTTCTGTACGGTTCGTGTAAAATTGTTTTTCAGCATTTCCCCAACCATTATCTCCATTGCCTAAATCATAACCCCAAACAGCAGGATTGGGCGCACCGTCTTTATCAAATTCTTCTGCCCAAAACAATTTCTTTTCTGTTACGGGTTCTTCGGCTTGTTTTACTTTCAATTTGGTAAACCAAGCATTTCCATCTGCACCGATTGTTCTTAAAGTCATGCTGTTGGCAGAAAGTGCTAATATTTCATAAGTATTACTTCCCGTTGCAAAATTTACAATACCATTTCCCGGCACAGTAAATTGTACTCTAGTAGAGTTTGCAGTTGTTGATGAAGAAGTAGCTCCTGAAAAAATTAAATTTTTAGCACCAGTAGTACTTATATCATAACAACCATCGCCACCTGCCAAACCATAATATGAAGTAGCTGCACCAATTAATGAAGATTGCCCTTTGTTATCGACAGTCATTGCTACGTTGTTGTTAGCATCTTTTGTAAAAGTAATTTCATCATCATACAAACAAGCAGGACGAGTATTTGGGTCTGCTGCATACCAAATTGGAGAAAAGGCATCTGCTGGACCAACACCTACGTGTCCAGAAGCATCTTTATCAGTCACCCAAACTTTTGAAGTATTGTTTGTCATTGCTGCAAGAATATCCGTAGGGATTTCAAATGCGACAAATACTTTTACTTTTTTACTCAAGGTAGAAGCTGCTCCACCCGTTCCGACAGCACTTACCGTAATGGTATAATCTTTAGTACCGGGAATACTGTACTTATATGTGATTTTTCCTGAAGGAACCATTTGCGTAGTTCCATCACCAAAATCAACTTTATAAGTTAAAGCCTTATCGGCAAGGGTTGAAATTACCACATTTCCAGAACCATTTCCGTTCGGATTGTTAGCATCAACTCCTTGTATCTCAGTCGTTATTGCGAGGTTTGAAGGCGCAACAATATCTCCAAAAGCATATTCTGCTTGTTTACAAGCACTAAAACTTATTGCCGATGCAAACAAAATGAGTATGAATGATTTTATATTATTAGTTATCATGATTACCTGAATATTAGATTAATAAAGAATGATGTCATCAAATAAATAAGTGAAGTTCGCAGAGCCATCTCCTTTGGTACCATTATCAAAAATCAAGACTACTTTTTGATAGCTTTTGCTTACATCAATTCCGCCGAAATCAAAAGTTAGTTCTTCCCAAGCATTGGCTTTTGTCGTACTTAATTCTTTTTCAAAACTGACACCCCCATCCGTCAGATTTTCTACTTTCAATAAAACTTTAGTGCCTACTTTCGGAGCATATACTTTCATTTTAAAAGTTTTACCAACAGAAAAATCTACCGTTTTCTCTAAAGTTATAAAAGCACCACCCCAAGCTTGACCACCATTTTTGATCATTTGAGCCACTTTCCCACTCGTATTGATTCCACTTGAATGCGGATTTGCAATGACTGTAGCATTTCCTCCGTCGAAATTCAAGAAGTCATATTTCAAAGAAGTAGATTCAAAAGTTAATGGAATAGTAAGCGTATTATTGGTTTCAGTAGTTGTAGCGATTTTTACGTCATCCCAATAAAAAACTTTACCATTACCCGCTGTTCCAAAATCAAAGAATAAGGAAGCTTTGTGATAAGTATTCGATAAATTAAGGGCAGAAGTACCTGTTACTTGTTTGGTAAAATCAAAGGTTAATTCTTCCCAAGCTTTAGCAGATTTAGTCAATACTTCTGTTTCTACTGAAATATTGGCATTATTACGGTCTTCAATTTTTAATCGGATTGGAATACCCGCCGCAGGAGAATATACTCTCACACTCATTTTAGGATTAGAAGCTGTCAACTTAATAGCAGAAGCAAAACCTGTTGGTGTTCCGATGGTAGTTCCTGCCCAAGTTTCAGCACCAGCAGGTTTAGTTGTAATTTTCACTTTGTTGCTTGCATTCGTTGGGTCAATGCCGTCAATAGTACTATTATTTCCGAAATCTGTTACGGTATAATTCGTATTAGCTACATCAAAAGTGACAGGTAAATTAATTGGTGCAATCACAACAGGGTTCATCAATTTAATGTCATCAAACAAGTAAGTAAAATTAGCTGAACCATCGCCACGAGTACCATTATCAAAAATCAACACGATGTTTTGATATGAATTAGCCGTGTTGATAGCACTGAAATCAAAGATTAATTCTTCCCAAACATTGGCTTTGCTTGTGGTAAGTTCTTTCTCAAAACTTTGTGAACCGTTTGAAGCATTTTCTACTTTCAATAAAACCTTTGCACCTACTCTTGGAGAAAACACTTTCATTGAGAAGTATTTATTCACAGAAAAGTCCATCGAAGCACCCAAAGTAATTAAACTTCCACCATAAGTTTGTCCCGGATTTTTTACCATCTTAGCCACTTTTGAAGAAGTATTAATACCACTAACTTGTGGATTGGCAATTACAGAAACATCTCCACCTTCAAAATTGCTGAATTTATAGGTTTGTCCAGCCGTTTCAAAGTCAAGTGGTAAAACCACAGGACTTACAATGCTTATCGTCTTTTTCACTTCGGTTGTTGCTTTTCCACCACTCAAAGCCACGACTTTCATCTCATAAGTTCCTACTGCTGTATAAGTATGGCTAACGGTTGCACCTTCTAAAAAAGACATCGGTACTTCATTAGCAACATCTCCAAAATACACTTTAAACAAAGTTTCGTTTGTCGCTTTTGCTGAAACATTTACTTTAAAAGGATTTGCAGGGTCGATAGTTGAATTTACTTCTACATTTTCTGGTGCTTTAAAAGAAACTGTAAGTTCTTGCGTACTTTCTGATACTTTTCCTGTTACTCCTTTACCAACAAGTTTTACGCTATAAATACCTTCTGCATATTTATGTTGTATGCTTTTTCCTGCATCGACAGTTGCAGTAGAAGCAGTACCATCACCAAAATTTACCGAGAAAGTGGCAACGCCTTCGCCATTGGGTGTGATGGTTACTAAACCCGTATTGTCTTGGGTGATGTCAAAAAGAGCCGACATTTTTGCGGGTGATGAGGCAGTTTCAAGAAAAGAAATATCATCAAAAAACTTTTCATTACATGCCGTCATGATAGCAATAAAGGCTAACATGGATAAAATTTTATGTATATTTTTCATCGAAATTCATTTAGAAAATATGAGTCTGAATTAATAACCAGCATTTTGTACCAAGCCAGAAACATCAATTTCAGCTTGTGGAATTGGAAATACTTCGTTCTTTCCAACAACAAAATTTTTGATTTTCGTAGCCGCTTGTCCAGTACGAACCAAGTCGAAAAAGCGGTCGCCTTCCATGCCTAATTCTAATCTGCGTTCAGTCCAGATTGCTTCTTTCAATGTATTTCCAGTAGCCGAAATGTTATGTGCATTGTCTCCGAAAGCTCTTTGACGAACTTTATTCAAGTACAATTGCGCATTGATATCATCTGGAGAAGCTTTACGATTCAGAGCCTCAGCATACATCAAATAGACATCCGAAAGACGGATAATACGTTGATTATTCAAATAATTCAGTTCGATTTGCCCACTGGTTTCTCCTTTTCTTGGCAGATATTTTTGATTATACAAACCAGTATTTTTATAAGGAGCTACTTGATAAGTAATGCCTAAATTTGGATTAGCATTTTTATAGGCTTCGATGTCCAAACAAGTAACCTCTTTTCTTTTATCACCCGCTTGATAAGCATTGGCTAAATCTTGCGTTGGTAAATTGGTACTCCAACCTGCTGCATACGGGCTATTCCCTGTGATGCCACGAATACCACATTGCTGAACTGCTAAATTTCCTTGTCCACGAGTAACACCACCCCAGTTGTAGTAAGGAGAAAGGTTTGAATATTGAATTTCAAAGACAGCCTCAGCACCATTTTCACCAGATTGCAAGAAAATATCGCCAAAATTTGGCACTAAAGAATAAGGTCCATCAATTACACTTTTTAATACTCCTGCGGCTAAATCAAACTTATTTTGATAGAGATATACTTTTCCTAAAAGTGCTTGAGCTGCAAATTTGGTGATTCTACCATTTTTAGGGTCGGTACTTGGTAAAGCAGCAATTGCATTGGTCAAATCTTTTTCAATTTGCGCATAAACATCTGCTTTAGGCGCTTGTTTCAAAGTTCTTGAATCTGCAATTCCCAATTTTTTATCCACAAACAAAGGCACATTTCCGAAGACTTTTACCAAAGTGAAATAATAGTAAGCTCTTAAAAATGCTACTTCACCATACATGGCTTCTTTTTCAGGAAAAGCGATTACTTCGCCTGCTGGATTTTTGTCTTTGTATTGATACAGATAATTCGCACGATTGATACCTTCGTAGGAAGCCTTCCAGATTTCGGCTAAAGTTCCATTTTGTGCAGTAAGTGTGAGGTCATCAATATTCTGTAAATCTAGTACGTCAGAGGCATTTTCGCCTCCTGCTACTGCATTGTCAGAAGCAATATCACCCACTGGCACTAACTGATTCAACCATTGTATTGGTGTATAAACACTTACACCCATGCTTTGATAATCAGCAGAAGATTTCAAATAATCTTGGTCGGTTACTCTATAATCATCTTTTGGACTATAGTCAACCCATTCACTACAGCTAGTAAAAGCCATTGTAATGAATAGAAAATAGAGAATATTTTTTATGTTTTTCATTGTCTTTATTTTTTGCAAAATGCTGTGAAGCAGTAGGCTGTAAGCTTTAAGCATTTTAATATTTTTTAGTTTCCTGTAAGCAGTAGGCAGACAAAAAGCTTACCGCTTAAAGCCTATCGCTTACAGCTATTTTTAAAATCTCACATCAACACCAATAGACCAAGTTCTTGCTTGCGGATAAGTACCACGGTCAACACCAGTATCTAATACACCACCGGGTACTTCTGGGTCATAACCTGAATATTTCGTGAAAGTGAAAGCATTTTTTACTTGCGCATAAATGCGGATTTTATTCACTACTTTCTTAGGCACTAAAGAGTATGGTAATGTATAACCAACTTGAACATTTTTGATTTTCACGAAAGAACCATCTTCCACATAGCGGTCCGAAACCCTGATATTACTGTTGGCATCAACAAATGAAAAACGAGGATTATTGGCATCGTTAGTTGAACCTTCGCCCGTCCATCTTCCTAAAACAGATCTGAATTTGTTAGAGTAAATCGCATTTCTTTCATAGGCTCTGTAAATATCATTTCCCACAGACGCATAAGTAAATACGTTTACATCAAGATTTTTATAAGTAATGCCAACGTTCCAACCCAAAGTAAAATCAGGGAAAGGATTACCGATTTGCGTTTTATCTAAACCTGTGATTTGTCCATCACCATTGACATCTACGAAACGAATATCACCTGGAACTGCACCAGTTTGTTTTGGAGCTTCGGCGATTTGTGAAGTATTTTGAAAAAGTCCATTGGTTTTAAATCCATAGAAATAACCCGGAGCAAAACCTTGTTGGAAACGAGTAGCCGTTTGTGATTGTCCGTTGAAATAAGAACCACCCGGAATAATAGCCGTTCCATCTGAATTAGTAGCGGTTACTAAATTTTTAGAAGTAGTAAAAGTAACGTTTGTATTCAATTTTAAATCTTTCAGGATTTCTGCATTATAACCAAGGTTCAAGTCAACACCGCTACTTTTGGTTGAACCAATATTCGCAGTTGGTGCAGCAGCAGCACCCAAATACAGTGAAATAGAAGGCGTAAATAATAAACCATCAACCGATTTATCAAAATAATCTGCAGAAAGCGACCATTTATTATTGCCAAAACGAACATCAAAACCAACGTTGCTTTGTAACTGTTTCTCCCAACGCAAAGTGGTATTGGCATAAGAACCCACCGTAGAACCAGTCGTAAAAGTATTGCCAAAAGTATAACCATTACTGTTGGCATCGCCTGCATAGCTTGGTCCTCCAGAAATAATACCTACATATTGCGGGTTAACGTTTTCGTTACCAATTGAGCCATAACTACCTCTGATTTTCAAGTAATTCAAGAAATCAACACTAAAGAAATCTTCATTTGAAATTACCCAGCCCAAAGAACCAGCATAGAAATTGGCAAATTTATTATCAATCCCAAAAGCATAAGAACCATCACGACGAGCAGAAAACGATACTAAATATTTGTCTTTATAATCATAGTTTACTCTACCGAAGTAAGAAAGATTTTTTCTAAAATATTGTCCGTTTCCAACTGTTTGCGCATTGGTATTAGTAGCGGTATTGATACCCGTTGCCGAAGTAAGGTCTGCAAAAGTCCATGAATTAAAAGGAACGTCTTGTCTTGAACCATTGATTTCATCACCAGCTATTTTAGCAAATGAAATCCCTAATACTGTTTCAAAATTATGGTCATTATTAATTTTGAAATTATAAGTACCAAAAGTTTCAAAAGTATAAGTATTGTCGGTTCGCTTAGATTCGTAAACGCTGTTATGTCTGCCAGTAACGGTTGAGCCATCGGCATTCATAGAGTTTTCTACATTCAAAGGACCATAAAAAACGAGTGGCGTAAACGATTTGTAAGTGTTATTAAAATTGGTATAACCAAAACGAGAAGAAAGCGTCAAGTTTTTGATTACTTCATATTGTAGCTCTAATTTTCCGTATAATTTATTGCCGTTACTTTCATTGTAATTGTTATCCAATTTTGTCAAAGGATTAAAAATCTCTGAAAGTAATAAATTACTAAAGCCATATTTCCCTACAGTATTTGGTACGGTATTCAATACAGAAACAGTTGGGTCAAAGTTCAAGGCACTTCCAATTACTGAATTGAAAGAGTTTTCTTGGACACCAACACTTTTAATATTTACATAACTGGTATTTGCCAAGAATTTTAATTTGGGAGCAATCTGAAAAGTAAGGTTCGTTGTAAAATTCAAACGGTTAAAATTTGAATTTTCACCACCGCCAACAATACCATCTTGCCCTAAATATCCACCAGAAAGAAAGTACTGAACTTTGTCACTTCCTCCTTTTACCGAAACATTGTGCGATTGCAAAGGAGCATCTTTGAAAATTTGTTTTTGCCAATCTGTTCCAACACCCAAAGTTGATAAATCTTTAAAAATCAATCCTCCGCCAGCAACCAAACTTCCTTCATTCAAAATAGCAGCGTATTCAGTTGCATTTAATACGCCAATGGTTTGCATTACTTGCTGAACACCATAATTGCTACTGTAAGAAATTTCAGCTTTCTGATTCTTTCCACCACTTTTTGTGGTTACGACAATCACACCATTTCCACCTTTCACACCATAAATAGCCGTAGTTGCCGCATCTTTCAATACGTTCATTGATTCAATATCGGCAGAATTGATAGAATTAAAATCATTCAAAGTTTGTGGTACGCCATCAATAATTACGACTGGATCTGTTCCCGAAAAAGAAGGAATACCTCTAATCAAAACTGTTGGTTTTGAACCCGGCGAACCATTTGAAATAACCGTTACACCTGAAGCTCTACCCTGAAGTGCATCTTCTGGACGAACTGGGCGAAGTTTTTCAATATCAGCCCCTTTTACCGTAGCAATTGCTCCAGAAACATTGGTTACTTTTTGCGTTCCATAACCTACCACAACTACTTCATTCAGTTTTTTGCTATCAGGGACTAAACTGATGTTAATCGAAAAGCGATTTCCAACTGTTATTTCTTGTGGGTCATATCCAACCGAAGTGATGACCAACACAGCTTTTTCGTTGGGAACCACCAATGAAAAATTTCCATTAGCATCGGTTGTAGTACCTTGCGTTGTACCTTTTATGGCAATACTTACGCCTGCAATGGTTTCATTGTTTTCGGCATCCGTGATTTTTCCTTTGATGGTTTGCTCTATGCTACTTTCTAAAAAACCTAAATTGTCTTCTCCATCAATTTTAGAAGTGGTTTTGGCATTCAATCTTTTGAGCAAGATTTTTCTACCGACTACTTCATAATTGATTTTCAAAGGCTTTAACAATTCTTCTAAAACCGTTGAAAGTTTCTCTTTCTTTACGACAAGACTTACTTTTCTATTAGCCATAATCAACTGAGGACTATACATAAACTTGATATTCGCCTCGGTTTCTATCTTTTCAAGAATTTTCTCAACTTCTTGCTGACTAACGTTGATACTTACCTTTTGGTCAAGTATTTCCTGAGCATGCGTAGTCCTCGCATTTGCGAACGACATACACAGAAAGGTAATAATGGTTTGGAATAAACTGATTCGCATGATCTTAATCGGAATCTTGTTAAATTGTCGATTTTTTGACATAATTTTGAATTGTTAGTTTTGAACGACTGACACAAAAGAATCCCTGCATCAAATGAATAGTTGATGTTGAAAAGCTTGAGCACTTTTAGGGATATTTAAGTCGGTGATGTTGGTAGCATCATCGGCTTTTTTTACACGAAATTTGATTGATTTGTTACTTCACGTTGATTTGAATGACTGTTTGATGATTGTTTATGTTTTGAAATTGTTTAAATAGATTCTATTAAAATTTTAAAGAGCTACTTTACAGTTTTTATCTTAAAAAACTTATAACTCATAACGATCATTTACATCCTTTTCCCTCAATTACAATTTTTCCATCTTTCATTTCATATTTGGCTTCCAATACTTCACAAATAAGATTTATTTTTTCAGCGAGTGGCTCATCGCCCAATTCTGCGGTTAATTCGCAAGAAGCCATTAATGTTTTATCGTACTCAATCTCAATTCCGTAGGCTTTTTCTAAAATATCAAACACTTCAAGTACTGATTTGTTCTTAAAAACAAAACTCTGACTTTGAATTGCTGGTAGTGAGACGATTTGCGGAGCAGTCAATTCAGCTCTTTTAAATTGCCATTTCGGACGAATAAACGTGGCTTGCTGATTTGGTAAAACCAATAAACCCGTTAATACTTTGCTTACTTGCTGTTCTTTGAGCGCTACATTTTTCTGAGAGAAAACCGAAACTTTACCCGTTTTTACAAATACTTGTACTTGTTTGTCGTCTTCAAAAGCTTTGATGGTAAAACTTGTTCCTAATACTTTTGCCACTACTTCATTAGCATAAACAAAAAATGGCTTATTAGGATTTTTAGCAATCTCGAAAAAAGCTTCTCCAGAAAGTACTACTTCACGAGTATTACCCGTGAATTTTTCAGGATAACTTAGTTTACTATCGGCTTGTAAAACCACAGAACTTCCGTCGGATAAAGTAATTAATTTGCTTGTTGATGAAGTGTTTTTTATTTCAATGAATTTCGTTTTCTGTGCAACTTTGGCTACTGAATTACTGTAAGTTGGTGTTTCTTTTTCGGATAATTTATCAAAAACTACATAGGAAACTAAAGTCACTAACAACACAGAAGCCGCTAAGCTTAACTTGCGGAAAGTATAATGTTGCCAGAAATTTACCTTTTTGATGTTTCTTTGTTCGGCTATATCTACAATTTTAGCAATTGCTGCTGCGATTTCTTCTTCTCCGATTTCCTCCTGAACATTTCTAAGTGCAAGAATGATTGCTTTCGCTTGCTCGATAGTTTCATACTTTTCAGGATGTTGAGCAAGCCAATTTTCCCAGAAAGTGCTTTCTGTTGGCGTGTTTTTCAAAACCCATTTTCTGAAACTCGCATCCAAAGCGAATTCATTAGCTGTATATTGGCTGTAATCTAACATAGAATAATTTGTATTATTTTGCTCTATACTTGAAATAGCCGATACCTAATACTCCATACTCAGTTGAAATGAAATATTTTTTAATTTTTTTTGAAAAAGAAAAATGAAGAGACAAAAAGCCGAAGAAATTAGGCTTTCAGATAAAGTACATAAAACAATTGTCCAGCAAGAAACCAATTGCTTTTAAGATTCAAAATAGCTCGATGCAACAAATTAGAAACCGATTGGCGGTTCATATCCATAATTTCAGCAATTTCTTCAATGCTCAAGCCTTCATAAAATTTCAAGAAAATTACTTCTTGTTGGCGTTTGGGCAATGAAGTAAGAAGTGATTTTAGTTTAGATTCATTTTCATAAAACATTTCTAATTCAATCAATTCCGACTCTGGACTGATACCTTCGGTAAAAGGTAAATCAATGTCTAAATCATCCGAAGCGTTTCTTTTTTCTTGATTGAGTTTTTTGAAAAGATTATTTCTGAGCGATTTTAACAAATAAATCGTCACAAAAGGAGAAGATTGTAGTTTTTCACGATGGTCCCACAAGAACAAAAACAAATCTTGAATACAGTCTTTAATCAGTTCTCTGTCTTTCGTAAACTTGGTGGCGTAGTTAAAAAGTACCTTGTAATGATTGTTTGCAAGATGCCCAAGTGCTTTACTATCACCTTCTTGGAAGGATTTCCATAGTGCTATGTAATCGTTTTTAGGCTCCATTTGATGAAAATAATGATGCAAAATACTGCAAAACATTCAATAAATACTAGAAACTCTTGATTTCGTTATGAGTATTAGCACATAAGCAATTGTAGCAGAAAACAATTTTTCGATACAGATTTTAATATTTTTAGCTTCTATTGAAAAAAAATCAAAAAGCTCCGCAAGTTTTTTAAATTAATAACATCTAAAGCGTAAATGAACCTCAATTGTTGTCAATGCTTGAAAAAGAACTCTTAGAAAAGTTAAAAAATGCTGATGAAGCGGCTTTTCGATTTTTGGTGGAAAAGTACCAAGACAAAGTTTTTAATACTTGTCTGGGCTTTCTGCGGAATGTCGAGGAAGCTGAAGATTTAACACAAGAGGTTTTTATTGAGTTGTATGAATCAATTGTTTCGTTCAGAGGCGACGCTAAAGTATCTACTTTTTTGTACAGAATTGCCGTCAATAAATCATTGGATTATTTAAGAAAAAAGAAGCGAAAAAAGCGATTCAGCTTTGTCTTATCCATTTTTGGTTTAGAAGAACAACTCAATTCTAGTAGTGTAGTTGAAGATCATCCGGGAATTTTACTTGAAAACAAAGAGCGCACACACTTACTTTTTAGCAAAATGGATGAATTACCCGAACGCCAAAGAGTAGCGTTTTCATTGCATAAAATTGATGGATTGAGTTATCAAGAAATTGCAGAAGTGATGGAATTGAGTATTTCGGCTATTGAATCTTTACTATTCAGAGCCAAACAAAATTTACAATCGAAATTGAAAAATTATTACGAATCCGAAAAATAATTTGAACATGAAAAATATCGAAGAAGAAATAGCCAAAACGCTGGAAAGTATTGAAAAAATTCAGCCAGTTACTTCTAATCCCTTTTTGTATGCCAAAATTAAACATCGCATGAATGAGCTCAGTCGCCCAACGATTTCGTGGATGACTTATGCAAAGCTTGCTATTTGTATGTTGATTATTGGTTTCAACATTGTTACACTTGGTAAAATATATTTGAATAATCAGCATTCAGACATGAGTAAAGAGGAATTTGGCGCTTATTTAGGAATAACAACCACCCAAAATTTATATGAACCATGAAAAATAAATCTGCTTGGTTAATCGGTTTACTGGTGCTACTCAATGTTTTTTTGTTAGGGACTATTTGGTTTACTCATAACAAACCACCTCATCCTGACAGACAAGAAGTACGCAAATTTGTTGAAAGAGAATTACAATTCACAGAAAAGCAAATAGCACAATACGATGTACTCATCAAAGAACATCAACAAGAAATGCGTTCAATTCATCAGCAAATGCGTCCTCTGAAAAATGAATTGTTTCAAATGATTGCTTTCCCTGAAGATTCTCTCAAAACGAAAATTGTGAGTGAACAAATTGCGAAACTGGTAATTCAGCAAGATTTAGCAACCTTGAAACATTTTAGAAAAGTAAGAAATACCATTTGTACTGATAAACAAAAAGCTTTACTTGATAGTCTTCTGTCGGACATCTTAGCAAAAATGGGAAGACAAGGTGGTCCTCCACCGCCAAGACCATAATATATCACTATTTAACCCTGAAAACATGAAATATTCATCATTATTATTGCTCATGATTATCTTCCTTGCTTGTAAGCAAAGCGATGATACGACCCTAACACCAAGTACTAATACTTCAACCATTGATATTTCTGTACTGAAAACTAAATTCTCTGGAACAAGTGTTACTGCAACGGTTGAAGGTGATTATTTAGTGATTAGAAGTAACGGCATTCCCGACCACAAAAGTCCATATTTTGCTAAAACGGATGCTCGTTACGAAGCTTATAATGGCATTAATAGCAAGTTTTCAATCAATCCGAATAGTATTTTGGAGCAAACTTTGGTCTTTAAAATTCCTTTGCATCCTAGTAAAGCAAGTAATACTTCAGCTACTCAGCTTGGACCAATTGGTGTTTCTTTGAATGGCATTCCTTTTTTCAATCAATATGCAGGACCAAACCAACCTTTGACAAATGAAATTAATTCATTCGACCAATATTTGGGACACCCGCAACAAACTGGTCAATATCATTATCATCAAGAACCCGCTTATCTAACCACCAAAAATGGCAAGGCAGCTTTTCTAGGATTACTTTTAGATGGATTTCCAGTTTATGGCCCACTAGAAAATGGGAAAGCTGTCACCAATGCCGATTTAGATAATTTGCATGGACACTCGCATGCTACTACAGAATTTCCAGAGGGCATTTATCATTATCACATTACTGATGCCGACCCTTACATCAATGGTTCTGGTTTCTATGGAACGGCGGGAACGGTGAGTAAATAGCTTTTTTGATTTATATTTTTTTAGAATAATCTTTCCTAATGTTGAAATTCATCCCCTTTTTGCTTTTGATAATTGTAGCTTGTAATTCGTCCCAAGTAGAAATAACTTGGGATGAAAAGCTTTTCTCTCAAAACAATGATGTTTTACATTATCAGCAAAAAGCTTTTTCTGGAACTCTTGTAAAGTATTACTCTAATAAAAAGCTAGCGTCAAAACAAAATTTCACTGAAGGAAAGCTAGAGGGTTTAACTGAAAAATGGTTTGAAAACGGACAAATTCAAGAACGAAGATTTTACAGTCAAAACCACAAAACAGGCAAACACGAAGCTTGGTGGGAAAACGGTCAAAAACGCTTTGAATATGAATTTGAAAATGATGCTCCCATTAAAAATCACAAAGAATGGTATCCGAATGGACAACTTTTTTCGGTGAGTAATTATGATGAAAATAGTCAGCCAACAGGCGTGCAACAAATATGGTTTGATGATGGCAAAATCAAGGCAAATTATGAAGTAAAAAATGGTAGAAGATTCGGCTTATTAGGTGCAAAAGGCTGTATGGGCAATAATGAAAAAACTCTCTTGAATGAAAACTAAAGCCATTTTCGCCCTTATCTGTTTACTCTTTTGTCAATGCGAAACAAAGCAAGAAAGTAATAAAATTCCCTTTTATAATACACCTGATTTTACGGCTGTTTGGAAAGCTGAGGAAGTATCTCATACCATCGCAACTTTTCAATTTAAAAATCAGGATAATAAAAGTATTACTGAAAAAGATGTTTTAGGCAAAATTCATGTCGCAAATTTCTTTTTTACAATTTGCCCAAGCCTTTGTCCGAGATTGATGGAAGCGATGCAAAAAGTGTCAAAAGCATTTCCTAATGATAGCACCGTCAGCATTATGTCTTACAGCGTAATGCCTAATCGAGATAGTGTAAGTGTTTTAAAACGTTATGCCTTAACGCACAAGCTTAATACTTCTAATTGGAATTTATTGACGGGAGACAAAAAAGCAATTTATCAACTAGTGAGAAACTCATATTTTGCAGATGAAAATTTAGGAGTACAGAAAAAAGAAAATGATTTCTTGCATACCGAAAATTTTATTTTAGTCGATAAAAAGCTTAGAATCAGAGGAATTTATAATGGAACAATTCCTTTAGACATAGAAAATCTTATTGAAGATATTAAAGCTTTGAAAGCTGAGAAATAAAAATCCCTTCGAAAATTTTCCGAAGGGATTTTTACTTTATTTAATAATATACCTAATTCCGATACCAAATGAGAATGAAACATTGGGGCTGAAATTATAGCTAAACTGATTTCTTGTAGAAGTTGCTGTAGCACCTTGAGTGGGAATTTTTTGTTCATCTTTCCAAGTATAACCTAAACTAGCAACATTTAGATTAAATAATTGTCCTGAAAAAGCCCATCTATCATTTAATCTATACATTAATCCACCGCTTCCAAATAAATTGACACCTATTGTATGTTCTGTACTTTCATTACTTTTTACTACTCCTCCATTACCATAATTAATACCATTGACTGCATTGCTATAATTTACACCGCCCATTATGCGTCCGTACATACCAAATTTCCCAAAAATAGGTTTGTAGTATTCATGTCCTTTTGCTAAGCCAACCCTAAAAACGTTATTCTTGTACACTTGTGAATCAAAATTTACGCCTTCGTAAGACATTGTCAATGAAAGAATATTAGCTGAGTTTTTAGAGACATATTTACCCCAATCAATGCTGCCAGAGTATCGTCCATTATTAAATCCTAAATCATTGAATGATTTATTAGCATTTAATGAACCCTGCAAAAAAGTTTCACCTGCATTAACTTGTGCTTTCGAATAAGTACTTGCTAACAAGATAATAGCAAAGATGTATAATAATTTTATGTTTGATTTCATGTTCTTAGAGGTTTAGAATGATTTACCGATAGAAATTGACAAAGAACTTACATTCATAATGGTATTGAAATACACATTTGTCTGTTTAATTGGCGACGTGCTATGAGAAACATTTAAGTTCAATAATGACGTTTCTCCATTAATAAATAGGTTTTTCTTTAAAAAATAACGAACACCAAAATTTACTCCCGCACCGATATTATAACTATCACTTCCATGGGTACTACTGCCATCAACACTAGTATAAGTTGGACTTCCATTTACAAAACTATATCCTATTTTTCCGTTCACTTCACCATAAATGGCTAATGATTTACTGAGTGGTTTAAACTTATCCACAAAGTAACCTACGCCAATGTTGTGGATATAAGTTTGGCTTTCATTCTTAGGGCTTGACACTGAACTTTTACCAGAAAATAAATTGTAATCGACCGACCAACCTTTCGCAAGATAATCTTCCTTAAAAACTGCTCTTTTGAAAGATAGTCCGATGCTATGGCTATTACTTTCTGCATCATAGAAATTGAAGTCTTTGTTTTTAATAGAGCTTGATACTCCACTAAAAGTACCTTCAACTTGCCAAAATTTTGAGCCTTTTTCATACTGGGCTTTAGAGAGGAAACTGATCATGACAAACATCATGACGAGCAAGGGGATTTTTTTGTTTAACATAGTGTAAGAGTTGTTTTAATTATTTAAGTGTTATTTATTTGATGACGAAAGTACTGGCTTATGCCATCCCAAACAAGTAAACGTATAGCATTGGTGTGATATTTAAGATTTATTAACAATTTTTTAAGTGGGTGGCTTAAATAAAAAACCTCTCAAATATTGAATCCTTGAGAGGATTTTATTGGGGCTTTTAGTAATTTTGTCATTATTTTCATGAAAAGCTCAATCCATGTACAAATTTCTCCTCCAGCCTCTATTGTTTCAATTTGATGCTGAAAAAGCCCATCATATTACTTTTAGTTTAGTAAAATTTCTGTTTAAAATTCCATTTGTTCCTGCCATTTTCAAGGCGATTTATCATTACGAAAATCCAGTCTTAGAAAGAGAAGTATTCGGATTGAAATTCAAGAATCCAGTAGGTTTAGCCGCAGGTTTTGATAAAAATGCTGTTTTAGTAGATGAATTATCGACAATGGGTTTTGGTTTTATCGAAATCGGAACGCTTACTCCAAAAGGACAGCCAGGAAATGATAAACCACGTTTGTTTCGTTTAAAAGAAGATGAAGCCTTGATTAACAGAATGGGTTTTAATAACGAAGGGGTAAAAGAAGCCGTTTTGAAATTAAAACAACGTAAATCTGATATTCTAATTGGTGGAAACATCGGTAAAAATAAAGTAACGCCCAACGAAAATGCAGTGGATGATTACTTAATCTGTTTTAATGAACTTTTTGATGTAGTAGATTATTTTGTAGTAAATGTTAGCTCGCCTAATACTCCAAATCTAAGAGCATTACAAGAAAAAGAGCCATTGAAAAATCTCTTACAAACACTACAAGTAGAAAACGAGAAACGTCCGAAATCAAAACCAATTTTATTAAAGATTGCACCAGATTTAACTGATTCGCAATTGGATGATATTATTGAAATTGTTCAAGAAACACATATTGCAGGCGTAATTGCGACAAACACTACGATTTCAAGAGAAGGATTACGTTCATCTGCTTCATTGACATCAGAAATGGGAGGATTAAGCGGAAAACCTGTTGAGAAGCGTTCGACAGAAGTAATTCGTTATTTATCTGAAAAGTCAAATAAAGCATTTCCTATTATTGGAGTTGGTGGAATTCATTCTCCAGAAGATGCCATCGAAAAATTAAATGCAGGAGCCAGTTTAGTACAAATCTATACAGGCTTTATTTATGAAGGTCCAGCTTTAGCAAGTGAAATTAATAAGGAAATTGCTGGCAAAAACTAAATATAATTACTGCTTTTCTTTAGGTAAATAGCTCAAATATTAGGCAAATTCTACTACCTAAAATTTTATATTTCAACAAAATATAGAAAATCCCAAGGAATGTCAAATAAGACAATTTCTTGGGATTTTTATTTACAATGTATTGACAATCAAACTATTACTTTATTCAAAAACCAATACACATTTTGTGTTTCACTTCTAAATTCTAATTAAAAAAATCCTTCATTTTCTCAAAGAAGTTTTTATCACTTTTACTTGGCTTTGGCTGGAAGTTTGGCGAAGTTCTGAATTTCTCTAATTGTTCAGTTTCTTCACGACTTAACGTTTTAGGCGTCCAAATATTTACGTGAATTAATTCATCACCCACACCGTATCCATTCAATTCTTTGATACCTTTTCCTTTTAAACGAAGGATTTTACCTGCTTGCGTTCCAGCTTCAATGGTAATACGAGCTTTCCCACCAATGGTTGGTACTTCTACAGAAGTACCCAATGCAGCATCAGCGAAATTCAAGTATAAATCATATACTACATTCGTTCCGTCACGGTGTAATACTTCATCTGCTTCTTCTTCAATCACAATTAATAAATCGCCAGCTACACCACCACGAGGAGGAACATTTCCTTTGCCCGTCATAGATAATTGCATTCCTTCTGCAACACCTGCTGGAATTTTAATTGGAATGATTTCTTCTTCTAACACTCTACCCTCTCCAAAACAAACTTCACAACGAGTTTTAATCATCTTGCCTTCTCCATTACAAGTAGGACAAGTAGAAGTTGTTACCATTTGCCCAAGCATCGTTTGCTGAACACGACGAACCTGACCAGAACCACCACAAGTCTGACATGACTGTAGTTCTGTTCCGTTTTTCGCACCGCTTCCACTACAAGGCTTACAAGTAACGTGACGTTTTACTTTGATTTTCTTTTCGACACCGTTGGCAACTTCTTCTAAGTTCAATTTAAGTTTAATTCTTAAATCAGAACCTTTTCTAGTTCTACGTCCTTGCTGTTGTCCTCCTCCATTGAAGAATCCACCAAAAGGATTGTTATCACCGAAAATATCACCGAACTGGCTGAAAATATCATCCATATTCATGCCTCCGCCGTTGAAACCGCCACCACCGCCAGCAGCACCACTCATGCCTGCATGACCGAAACGATCATACTGCGCTTTTTTCTGTGCATTCGATAATACTTCGTAGGCTTCGGCTGCCTCTTTAAATTTATCTTCAGCAGCTTTATCACCTGGATTTTTATCTGGGTGATATTTAATTGCCATCTTACGATATGCTTTCTTTATTTCGTCTTCCGAAGCTGACTTAGAAATTTCTAATACTTCGTAATAATCTCTTTTTGCCATTTTTTCTGAACAATGAATAGAGTAATGAATAAAACTTAGCAATAAGCATTACTCTTAATATTTTTAGTTTGCTACAACAACTTTCGCAAAGCGAATTACTTTTTCATTCAAATAATATCCTTTTTCAACTACATCAAATACTTTTCCTTTATCATCTTCTGTAGGAGCTGGGAATTGAGTAATCGCTTCATGAACATCTGGATTAAATACTTGTCCTTTCGCATCCATTGGCTTTAAACCTTTAGTTGCCAAAGTATTAATCAATTTATTGAAAATTAATTGAATTCCTTCTGAAATCTCTCCTTCTTGTGCATTTGCTGTAGCTCTTTCAATATCATCAATCACAGGAATAACATCTACAATTACTTTTTCTGAAGCTGATTGAATCATTTCTAATTTCTCTTTCGCCGTGCGTTTACGGAAATTATCAAAATCAGAATACAGGCGTAAATATTTATCTTTTAACTCCGCTATTTCTCCTTGAAGTTTTTCAGTTTCAGAAATTTCTACTGTTTCTTCAATTACTGCTTCTATATTTTCAGAAACATTGTCAGTTTCTTGGGTCAACACTTGTTCTTCTGTCTGTAATTCTTCCTTATTTTCCATTTTCAATATACTTTTCGCTTTATTTTTATATTTGCTTAATACTCTCAAAAGTTTTGCCATTTGTTTTTTCTGTCAGATTGACAGATTTTGAATTGACAAAGTTACGGTTTTTTATGCTCAGATTTATTGAATTGCTGTATTCTTCACCGCTAAACTTCGCCATAAATAAAAAACAGTATAAGCTTCCCAATCTTTAAAAGCTTCAAAAAAAGTATCTAAGTCTTTTCTTAAAGGTTTTTTAGGGAAATTTTTCAAGGAATTCAGCGCATTATACAAACCAACATCTCCATAAGTAACACATTCTAAACGTTTTAAAGATTTCATCAAAGCATAATTAGCTGTCCATTCGCCAATTCCACGAATAGCCACTAATTTCCTAATAGCTTCTTCTGTAGAAAGACTTTCCAACATCTTTTTTGAAAGAAACCCATTAGAGAAATGTCGAGCGATTTCAATTAAATACTCTGCTTTTCTGGTTGAAAATTGCATATTTTTAAGGTCTTCAATCGTTAAAGAAGCGATAATTTCAGCTTTTGGAAACAAGTAAAAATCCGTATTTTGATAAGTTTGTTTGACGCCATACGTTTCTGTCAATCTACGTTTGAGCTTATACGCAAAACTAAGATTAATTTGCTGACCAATAATCGACCAGCAAAGAGCTTCAAATAAATCTGGAATTCCCAATAAACGTAATCCATGATAATCTGAAACCATGTATTTTAAATCTTCATCAAGTGCTAATAATTGATAAAATGGCATTAAATCACGTTCTAAATCAAACCATTCGCTTACAAAATGGCAGATTTTTTCTTCGTCAATCTCACCAAGAATTACTTCAATTTGCAAGTTTTCTTCAAGCTGTTTAATTTCAACTAAAGTTGGTTTTTCATTTACTGAAAGCAATTTTAACACAGAATTTTCCCGAACTTCGTGCAGACAATCATCATAGTTTCTATCTAAAAACCATAAACATTCTTGAAAAGAAAACTGTGGAGGAATGGGAAGGAGAATTGGATTCATGTTTTTTACGCAAAATACTGAATTGTTTTCTTCCATAAAAACCGAAACTTGCTAATCTGACCGTAAAATGACTATCGAAATTTTCACAAAATACATTGATTCGCCTTTGGGTATGATTGAAGTATCAGCTACCGAAAGCTATTTGACTTCCATTCTTTTTGTGGAAACACAGAAAAAGCCAAGTCCACGCAAAGAAGTAACGGCATACATCCCTCCTATCATTGATGAATTTGAGCAACAAATGAAAGAGTATTTTGAAGGAACTCGCAAAGATTTTGAACTCGCTATCAAACACGAAGGCACAGATTTCCAGAAATCTGTTTGGGAAAAATTAGAAACGATTCCTTATGGAAAAACGATTTCATACTTAGAACTTTCAAGAAGGATTGGTAACGAAAAAGCCATTCGTGCCGTTGGAACAACGAATGGTTCAAATAAATTTACAATTGTTGTGCCATGCCACAGAGTAATCGGTGCAAATGGCTCATTGGTTGGTTATGGTGGAGATTTATGGAGAAAAAAATGGCTTTTAGACCACGAAGCTAAACATTCTGGAAATTATCAGACGAGTATGTTTTGATGAATTCACTTACTCGTAAGGTCTTATATGAGGCTGATTTGGAGACTGATTAAGGAAAGTATCATATTACAAGATTTAAGTCTTATGTATGAAGATGGAATTGCCATATCACTAAATTAAAGCATCATGTATAAAGATGGAATTGCCATATCACTAGATTAAAGCCTCATGTATAAAGATGAAATTGCCATATCACTAAATTAAAGCCTCATGTATAAAGATGGAATCACCATATCACTAGATTAAAGCCTCATGTATAAAGATGGAATTGCCATATTACTAAATTAAATACTCATGTATAAAGATGGAATCGTCTTATCACTAAATTAAAGTCTCATGTATAAAGATGGAATCGTCATATCCAAGGAAATAGATATATCCAAATACTTTGTTTTTACGAGTTGGAAACTCGTTCTATGGGTTATTTGCTGCAAACAATTACAATCTTTTGATTTTGGGTATCGGTTGTTGCGAAAAGATAATCGTCTCCACCTTCATTTAGTTTTAATTTTTCTCTGATTTGCTTCACTGTCAAAGGGAAATTTCTGATGGTAATATTGGCTTTATTACCTGAAATATGTTTGGCTATTTCCTTTTTATCCAATTTACAAACAGCTTTTATTTTAAAAGTTCTTCCCTGAAAATGTTCAACCAATTGTTCAGAAGTATAAAGATGACTATGCGGTGCAATTTTTTCTAATCCAAATACCTGAGCTGTCATTCTAAAAGCACCTGATTTTAAGATGGAGGCGTTGGGTTCATACAAAAATTGTTTTGGTGAACTAAAGCTTATGACAGCCGTTTTCTCTTCCGATTTCTGAAAAGTAAAAACGTGTTTTTCAGGTAAATCTCTTCCAGCAACAAGTACTTGTTTTGGAAAATTGATGGCTTGAATCATGGCTTCTCCTTCAAAATCTTTTTCAAGCTTAAATAAGATTTCTTTTACTTCATTCTCTACCGCAACAATATATACTTCAGATACATTTTTCAAGCCTAAAATTGCTAAATCAATATCCAACATTGGTGATACTTTCAATAAAACTTTCTCCGTTTTCTCAAAAATTAAATCTTTAATTTTCAACACATTAGGCTCACAATCTTCTAGTTTTACTACTTTATTTCCAGTATCATCTCGTCGGTGCGGGTCAAGATAAATCCATGAGAATGTTGTTTGACTTTCCTTTAAAAAAACTTCAGAATTTCCTCCTACAAATTTCACATTTTTAACACCCAACACTTGGTAATTATGCTGTGTAATTGTCAATAGTTCACTATTTTGTTCGGCATAAAAAGCTTTTTTAAAATCTTTACTCAGATAAGCAAGGTCTATTCCCATTCCTCCCGTAAGGTCTAAAATACTTTCTCCTTGCACTAAACTAGCTTTAAATTTTGCAGTAATTTCTGAGGAAGATTGTTCCAAAGAAAGCATTTTAGGAAAGAAAACATCAAGGTTTTCAGTCCACTCAGGAAGTTTATTTTTAGCTTTTTGTCTGGCTTGAATTTGCGCAACTAAATAGGGAATATTGAGATTGGGGAAACGCTTTGCTTGTAAAAGTAACTGATTGACATCATCGTTAAGATGATTTTTGACAAAGGTTTTTTCTTCTTCTGAAAGTAAATATGTTGGAGACGATTCGATAATTTTAGCTTTTAAGCTACAAAATTAAGCGGTAGAAATGACATTCTTGTTACTCACATTCATTTAAGGGTTAAACAATGTTTGAGTTTAGGCTGTTGCTTCAATTTTAACAAAACAGAAACAGCCTATAGACAAGTAGTGATTAGTAATTAGAGATTGGCGATTATCATTTCACCAACCTAATTATCAACTATTTACAAAAACAAAAATGTCAATTAAAATATATTTACTACTTATTATTGCTCTTTTTTTACGAACTTTTTCTTTTTCTTAAATGGTTTTTTCTTGAACCCATCCGCATTTACTCTTTTATTAGGTTGATAAACGGGAGCTTCTCCCATTCCATCTGGAAGCGGTGTTTTTGGGATTTCTCTTCCAATTAAGGTTTCAATTGCAGCAAATTTCTTTTGATCTTTATCATTGATAAAAGTAATTGCTACGCCTTTTGTCTCAGCACGAGCAGTTCTCCCGATTCTATGAATATAATCTTCGGGGTCGTGGGGCGTATTAAAATTAACCACTAAGTTAATTCCTTCTACATCAATTCCTCTTGAAAGAATATCTGTTCCAATCAAAATTGGCAATGATTTACTTCTGAATTCACGAAGGATGTCTTCTCTTTCTTTCTGTTCTAAATCAGAGTGAAACGCTTTGGCTTTTAATCCAGCATGACGAAGTTCTTTATCTAGCTGTTTTACGTTCTCTTTGGTTGAAGCAAAAATAATTACGCTACTATACTTACCTTCTTCTAAAAGATGTGTCAACAATTTAATTTTCTGCGTGTCAAACACCAAATAGGCTTGTTGAGAAATTCCCTCTGAAGGTTTTGAAATAGAAATATTTACTTCTTCAGGATTTTTCAGAATAGTATTTGCCAATAATCTAATTTTGGGAGGCATCGTCGCCGAGAAAAGAATCGTTTGGCGATTAACAGGTAAATACTTGATAATTTTGATAATATCATCGTAAAAACCCATATCCAACATTCTGTCGGCTTCGTCTAAAATCAAATGTTTTAAATGCGAAAAGTTGATTTTCCCCATTTGTAGCAAAGCAATAAGTCTTCCTGGCGTAGCAATGATAATTTCAGCGCCATCTTCTAAAGCCTTTTTCTGCTGATTCCAAGCAGCGCCATCACCACCACCATAAATAGAAATGGAACTTACTCCTGTGAAATAACCCAATCCTTCAACTTGTTGGTCGATTTGCGTAGCGAGTTCACGGGTGGGAGAAATAATCAGCGTGTTGAGATGTCTTTGTTTTTCAGGCGTGTTGATAATTTTATGCAAAGTCGGCAATAAAAAGGCGGCAGTTTTACCTGTTCCAGTCTGAGCACAGGCAATTAAATCTTTATTTTGCAGAATCAGCGGAATAGCCTGTTCCTGTATCGCAGTTGGTTTGTTGTAACCCATTGAATCAAGGCCGTCTAATAGCTTTGAATCAAAGTTGAAATCTTGAAATGTCAATTTGTATTTGTTTAAAATTTGCTCGTCTAACAAGTATTGTCTTGAACTTGTTGGCTCTCGGTAAGTATTTCAGCACGAAGAACGAACAAACGTTGATGTTCAATTTTGAAAAGATAGCTAAAATTTACGACAAATACAAATTAACAGTCCATTCTACTTGATAGAAAAAAATCATAAAAGTTCTGTCAAACCTGCTGTATATGCCAAATTTGCCAATGCTTTCTCGTATTTACTCTTTAATGATTCTACTTTTATTTTCATATCAATCAACTTACTTTCACGGGTGTTGATTAAAAATAAAGTACTTTCACCAATATCAAATTTGCGTTGTTCAGCTTTTGTAAGAAGTTCTTGATTTCTAGCGGCATCTTGCTGTATTCGTAGCTGACGCTCATAGTTTTTCACTTCGTTGTAAGCCGAATATACTTCATTCATGATTTCACGACGAGCTAAATTCAGTTCAAAACCTGTACTTTGCTGTTTGATTCTGATTTGCTGTAATTTACCTCTTTCTTTTCTTAGAAAAAGTGGCATTACAAACTCAAAACCTAGTTTATGATTATTTGCTGAAAATGAATTTTCGTAAGAATAAGTAGGATTTGAGCTAAAACTATCGGCAATTAAATTGAAATTAGCGTTGAAAGTAGGCTTTAACATTTCCTTTCTGAACTTTTCTTCAATACCCAATTGCTGAATTTTCAAATCATATTTTTGAATTTCAGGATGTTGTACTTTCGCCTGAGTAATCAAACTTTGAAGTGTCGTTTCATCTACTTTACGAACAGCTGATAATGGAGGAAAAGCATTTTCTGGTAATTCTAGCGGCGTTTCCTTTTCATCCCACAAATAATTCGACAATGCTAAACGAGCATTTTGCAAATCTACTTGTGCTTGTTCAAGGGCTACTTCACGATCTTGTAAAGTAATTTTTGCTTCTACAGAATCAATCGTAGCTTGTTCTCCTACTCTCGAACGTTCACGAGTTGCCACAAATCTTTGATTCGCCAAATCATAACCTTCACGTACAAATTGTAATTGCTGATAGCTAAACCACCATTCCCAATAACTTTTTGCGGCGTATAAAATGGTTTTGTTGATAAGTTTCTGACGTTCTGCCTCAGCAATATTTTTGGCTAAATTGGCTTGTTTTAAAGTATTTCTTCTGGCATCAATCACTAACCCTTGTCCGATTGGAACACTCAATCCTGCCACCATCAAACGAGAAGATTCTTCCGACAAAAGCTTTTTACCGGTACTTTGTTCATAACCAACTTTAAAATCTACACCAGTCCAAGTCGGAATTTTCAAGGCATTTTTCCAACGATTATAATAATCATCTCCTTTAAAAGCCTTTCTGTCAAAATCTGATGACAGCTTTGGGTCGAAAGCACCTTTTGCTTGCATGATTTCAGCATCAGCATCCGATAAATACAAATTGGCTTGTTTTACGGTTGGATGATTTTTCAAGACTAAACTTTTGAAATCTTCATAACTAAAAGCTGACTGTGCATTCGCTTTAGGAATACACAGTACAAAAAGTAGGAAGAAATATATGTTGTAAAATCGTGGCGTGGAAAAACCTTTACTTGTAAAAAATCCAGTTTGATAAACGTCACTCACTTTTGTTTGTTTCATTTTACTTGGCTTTTTCAGATTTTAAAGTGGCTTCAGGTTCATTTTTCAATGATGGAGGGAAAGCATTTAGCTGACGCCAGATTTCATACCAAACTGGTACATCATCAAGCATTACCCAGCCTACTACTCCAGAACCCATTCTTAATTGTTTTGGCCAATCTTGTTCGCCTTTATGAATTTTTGGGATGACCAATAAACGATATTCACCTTTCGCATTATCAATTCTATCAATTACTTTCACCACGCCACCAAAAGTACCGACTGATGTTGATGGCCAACCTGAAAATACTAAAGAAGGCCAACCTTCAAATTGTAAACGAACTTCACGTCCTTCTGTAATTAAAGGAACATCCATCGCTCTTACATACAATTCTACAGCCATTTCAGGCGCAAAAGGTTGAAGCGTACAAATAGATTCACCTTCTTTGATGGTTTCGCCGATACCTGCTTTTAACGCACGAACGACATAACCTTCTTGGGGTGCTTTGATATAATATTGATTTCTACGAATATCAACATTAGTAATTTTATTACTCAACTGTGAAATTTCATACTGACCAGCCGCCAAAGCAGACAATGCCGAACTTTTATCTGACTGAGCTTTCGCAATTTTTTCAGCATATTCAGCTCCAATAGAATTCAATTCAATTTGTGCATTTGTAAGTTCTTGACGAGAAATAGCTAATTTATTTTGCGTAGAAACCAATTTGGCTCTTGTTTCTTGCAATTTCAATTTACGTGATTCAAACTCACTCAAGGAAACCAAACCGCCATTTTTGTACTGGTCTTCTCCCCTGTCGTATCGAGTTTGAGCAATATTAAATTGTACTTGTTCGGCAATAACGTCGGTACTATCAGAAGTTACTTTTAGTACTCCTTGCTTTACTTTATTTTTAGCTTTTTGCAAACTAAATTTTTGATTTTGTTCTAAAGCAGCAATTTGCTGTTCTAAGGCTACAATTTTTGCTTGGTAACTATCCAGCCCAGCTTTTTTGGCTGTTAATTGGTCTTGTAAACGAGCAGGAAGGTTTGGATCAAAGTAATCATCTTTTGTTTCAGAAATCACCAAAAGCGTATCTCCTTTTTGTACTAAATCACCTTCTTTAACTAGCCATTTTTCAATTCTTCCCGAAATAATATTCTGGATATTTTGTGGTCTATCTTTGGGTGTAAAGGCAGAAATATCACCTTTCCCTGTTACGTTTTGTTGCCAAGGTAAAAACATCACCATTAGTAAAATCACCACGATAGCCATCAGCCAACGTTTTAGCACTACCGCCGAACGTGGTGTATGAAGCGTATTGAGCGAATGTAATTCAAACTGCTCGTTTACTCGCTTACTGACACTTTGTTTTGATAAATTTAACATATCTTAGTCTATAGCTTCTTGAAAGTGAATGTCTTTGATTAAATCTTGATATTTTCCTTGTAACACAATTTCGCCTTCGTTCAAAACGATTACTTTGTCGCATGCTGCCATTACCATTGGGTCATTTGAAATCGTGAGGAGCGTCCAAGGATTAGATTTATCAGTTAAAAAAGCAATTGTTTTTAGGCGTTCTGCTTTGTGTAATTCACGATAAATATCAGTAATCATCAATAATTTTGGTTTTTCAACCACACATCTAGCCACCGAAATTTTAGCGATAAAACTTTCTGAAAAACGTTTTCCTCCTGCAATCATCGAAGTATTTAAGCCTTCTGGAAGTTCAGCAATAAAGTCGCTTAAGTTCAAACTATCTAATGCCCATTTCACGTCAGTGTATTTTACTCCTGAACGTCCCATAGCAATATTATCCAATAATGTTCCATCAAAAATGGCATCTAATGCAAGATTTCTTTCAATGCTATCACGTATTGAATCTAATTTCACATCTCTGATTGACATGCCATTGTAATTAATCGCTCCTTCAAAATCAGTAAAAATCGCTGAAAGTATTTTCAATAAAGTTTCTTTCCCAGAACCATTCGTTCCTGTAATACAAATACTTTCTTTAGGTGTTATATCGACATTGAGTTTTTTCAATACATATTTAGTTTCGCCCGGATAACGATAACTTAAATCTTTCAATTTAATTTCAAGTCCCTCGTTTTTCTCGTGAAAATTAATATTTAATCCTGATTGGCGTTCTAAAGGTAAATCGGTAACATGACCCATTTTCTCTACTGCCGTCAGCAAATCAAAAACAGTATCTGCTCCAGAAATAAGTTTTTCAACAGAGTTCACCACTAATACAATAATAATTTCAGAAGCAACAAATTGTCCTAGAGAAATTTGTCGGTCGATAACCAATGAAGTACCCAAAATCAATAAAACTGCTGTCACGAAAGTCTTGAAGAACACTGCATTTCCGTACAAAATCAACAATACTTTAAAGTGTTTCTTTCTGTATTTCAAATAGTTATTCACCAAGTAATCCATTCTTTGCATTGGCAAATTTGTAGAACCTGCCGACTTGAAAGCATATAAAGTACGAGCAATATCTTCTAGCCACTGCGCAACTTTATACTTGTATTTAGATTCTGCCAGACTTGTTTCCATCCCTTTTGCTGCATTTAAATACACCACAAAAGTGACGATGGCGATGGTTAACAAACCAAATGCAATAAAGTAAGGATGATACAATGACAATAAAATAATACCGAAGAGAATCTGAATGAGGGCGGCTGTAATATCAATTAATACTTTAGGAAGAGCTTTTTGAACATTGAGAATATCAAAAAAGCGGTTCATTAATTCGGGAGCATAAGAGCCTAAAAGGGCTTCGGACTTTACTCTTGGAATACGATAGGTGAATTCAAAAGCGGCTTTTGCAAATACTCTTCTTTGTAATACTTCTACTAAGGTTTGTTGGTAAATTTGCAAAACCCCTGAAATGGTAACTCCAAGTATAACGATGGTAATTAAAACATAAACTGAGCTAAAAGCTAAACCTCCAGACACTAACCCGATAATTGCCTGAATTCCTAATGGTAAGGTTAAGCTGATAATTCCGACGACGATGGCATAAATGTAAATATAACCAATGTCTTTTCGTTCTGCACCCAGCATTCTGAACAAACGCTTCATCGGGCTGATGTCTTCTACAATTGGTGTATCGTCTATATTTTCTAAAGGATATACAACCAGAAACCTTACTTTCCCATCTTTGGTGCTATCGGCTTGATTACTGACTGTGGCTGGATGAAACAATTGGTTTTCATCAATTTCTTCTACGCCTTTGTCATCGACAAACTGATAAAAAAATGGCTTGCTGTTTTTTAATTGTCTGGCAGCAAAAATGGTTTTAATGCCATCCTTACTTTCATCAAAAAAAATTACAGGGTGGTTGTTGGCTTGAATGAGCTCTTTAAAACCTTGCTCATCTGCATAATTTTCTACTACTAAGAATTTTTGTTTTCGGGCTGCTTGCGTAAGTGCGTTTACAAAATCATCAATTTCGTTTACTTTGAAAGTAGTCTGTTTCGAAAGTGGTGATTGATACGCAAAGTTGTCAAAATCAGTACCGTAAAACTCGGTTAGTTTCTTAACAATAAGGCTTAACTGAGTGGATTGCATATTTTTTTTGTTTGAATGTGTAATATTAATTTGATTAATTAATGAAATTAATGCCATTTAATTGTTCTAACAACTAAAATATTACTTGTGTTTAGCAAAAATCTCAATAATTGATAAGCGGTTAAATATTATCAATAAAACTAAGATTTATCAATAACAAATAATTGTACCAAAGTTTGTTTGTAAATTTACTCCTCAATTTTTTAATAACTCTTAACATTGGTTTAATCAATAATTTTTATTTGATTTTCAACGTTTAAGTCTTTAATCGCTAAACCCTAAAACTTTATAAGCTTATGCTAGATTCAGAAACAAAACAAACAATATGTTCGTAAAAAAAATAATTGCTTTATTTATATTTTTGACCATCAATTTATATAATAATTCGTACGCTTTTCAAAAAAATAATGCTGATTCAAACTTAGATGCCAATAGCATTATTCAAAAAGCTATTGAGCTTGCTCCGCTTCATGATAAAGCTTTTGTTAACTATCAAGCAGAAGTATTTATCCAAAATTCTGCAAAGTGGACGCAAATTCCGGGCTTATGGAAACCCATCTTGATGAATGAAGGTGTTGAAGAAAATCTTCTTTACCAGTCTGAGTCTTTTGCGCAGTTTTCAGTAAGTGCTGATAATACTTATCATTTTATCAACAAAGCCATTAGAAATAATTATCATACTGAGGCTCGTCCTGATAAATACATTAACCCCAACTTTTATAAAGCTACTTTAGGAACAAATGCCATTTCGCCACTTTCGCCAAAGGCTTTCCAATATTATGATTTTGAGTACTTAGGCACTGAAATCATTAATCAAGTAAAAATTCATCAAATAAAAGTTATCCCCAAAAACAATAACGACGAAAAAGTATTTAGTGGTATTATTTCCCTAACCGATGTGGACTTTTTTCTACAAAGTGTGGAATTAAAGGTCAAAAACTATAATATTACTTATCAAATACAAGTAAGATATGTGCCATTTAATACCCAGTGGGTACCTGAGCATTTTCAAATCACTGCCACTGGTGCTTTGATGGGTTTTGAAGGTGAATATACTTACAAAGCTAAAGTTTGGAATTACCAGAGTATTATTCATAAAATAATTCCTGAATTAATTCGCCCCAATGAAGATGAATTCAAGGAAATCGTCAATATCCAAGAACGAAATTTTGAGGTTCAGCAATTTAAACAAGTAATGTCGGCTTTGAGTACCAACCTTAAAAACCAATGGAGTGATGCTAACATTGCTTCTGGTTTAAGACGTTACGATAAAATTGAAATCGCTCCTGAAGCAGATATTCAAAACGATAATGTTTGGTATCAATTAAAACTCAATTCAGATTTCAAAGCTTTCACTCCCGACTTACCAATTAGTTCATACAACAAAAACTCGCTCCCTTTACAACCTGATGAGTTTTCAACTTACCGACAAGCCAATCAAAAGTTTGGAATAGGAAGTGTCTTGTTCAGTCGTTCATACTTTTGGGGCAATACCAAACGTGGATACTATCCTTATGAAATCTATTATAAATCTCCTGTTTTAGATTTCAATTTTAATACCGTCGAAGGTTTTGTTTATAATACAGGTGCATTGTTTCGCTATCGTAGAAACCGCTATGATTGGTGGGAAATTGACCCTACTTGGCGCTATTCAGTAACACAGAATCGTTCGATGGGAATGGTCAAGATTCGTTGGAAAACACAAAGAGAAGATTTTAGTGTTTCTGGTGGTTCGTTCATTTCACAGTACAATGTTGATACGCCCGTTGCGCTCGACTTGAACTCTCTTTCAACGCTTTTATTAAAAAAGAACTTCGTAAAAATCTATGAAAAAGATTTTGTCAATCTTTCTTATAACGACCGTTTCTCGAATACTTTCGGTATCAAAACTTCTTTGGAGTGGGCAAGACGTTATCCTTTAGAAAACACCACTAATTATTACTGGATTAACTTTGCCGGCGACCCTTATTCTCCGAACTTTCCTCAAAACAAGGAAATTACGAATACAAAATTCCAAAGCAACGATGCTTTCTTAGCAAGTTTCCAGATTAATTACCGTCCTACACTCAAGAAACAATATCGTAATAGTATTCGCTATGTAGATTTTTCTTCATCGCCCTTGATTACCTTTAAATACCGTGGAGCTATTCCAAAAGTATTTGGCACAGAGATAGATTTTCATACCATAGAATTAGGAATCACCCATAATTTCCCATTAAGTATC
This sequence comes from Arcicella lustrica, assembly GCF_034930985.1. NCBI lineage: Bacteria > Pseudomonadati > Bacteroidota > Cytophagia > Cytophagales > Flectobacillaceae > Arcicella > Arcicella lustrica. The sequence goes on along the minus strand of NZ_JAYGIM010000012.1, from coordinate 1,019 downwards.
AATACCAATTTTAATTATATTGCCCAAGCAGGTACTTTTTTAAGTGCGAACAAAATGACCTTCGCAGATTATAAGCACTTCAACGGAAACAATAACATGATTTCTATTGGCGATGCCCTTACAACGCATCGCTTAGTAGGTTTTTACGATAATTATATTTGGGGAGTAAGTAAAAAGCTGATTGACCCTTTTTATTTTTCAACCAATGGCTCATACATCGACATCATGACGATGGTCGGGCTTAGAAAATTCGCTCTAACACAATCTACCACAATTCGTAATAAGGGCATTCGTGAAGAACTTTTCGCTAATTATCTTTATACTGCCAACAACGATATTCATAATGTTGAAATTGGTTATGGAATTGATGGAATTCTGAGAATACTAAGAGTTGAAGCTGTTTTTGCTTATAATAATAGAGGTTTACCCAACAAAGATTTCACCAAGTTTCAAAATACACAATTCGGTATTAGAATTTCATTGAATGCAAGAGTTCGTGGTGGAGTAACGCCTGATTGGTGATAAAAATGAATCATTTTTTCCTTAGCGGAAATACATCAAATCTTATAGAGATGGATGTATTTCAGCTATTTTTTTGTCCTTGCGGAAAATAAAAATGCTTCAGCGGAAAATTATTTTTGAATTGCGGAAAATGAAATCACCTCTGAGGAAAATTATTTTTGAATTGAGGAAAATGAAATCGCCTCTGAGGAAAATTATTTATCAATTGAGGAAAATGAAATCGCCTCTGAGGAAAATTATTTATCAATTGTGGAAAATGAAATCGCCTCTGAGGAAGATTATTTATGTATTGTGTAATTCTTAAAGGGCTTTGTACAAAGTGTCTCATCCTAAAAAAGCTTGACAGTATTAGGGGTTAAAAACTGAATTGATTGTCAATTTTTTTTATTGTATTACCAAGATTACACCATTTATTTTTTATTTCTAAATGTATTTTAATCTTTTGTGTTAATACTGGTTTTTGTGCTAAGTTGGGCTTCTATTCCTGTTCATTTCTT